>CAYWWH010000009.1:0-24151 GCA_964462155.1 uncultured Candidatus Saccharibacteria bacterium
CTCCTTCGATAAGCAAAAGGTCTTCGAATCCTAGACGTAAGCAAAATTGTTTGCTTACTTCCAGCATCAAAAAATTCGCAGGCTCATTTTTTGCTGGCTGTCGTGGTCTTGAACCTGCGTGATGAGACACCGTAAGGCTTTCTTGTGATCCCTTCTACTCCCTAAGCGAGCCGTCTCGGTCTCTAGGGTGTTTTTTCGTATCAAGCAGACTAAGCGTATTTCACCCGTCTCGGTCACTGTCTCATTTTGAAATCAAGGCACTTTGACCACTCCAGTAGGTATAAGGGTATTTTAGCAAAATGAGACAAAACGAGACACCGTAGCGGTTATTGAAATTTTGTCTCATTTTTAAGATTCGAACCGAAGTTTTGGCCATTTCTCAAACCACTTCTTTTTAGCCGCACGCTCTTTTACCCTTTCAATACCGTCTGGAAATTTTGGACTAGGACGTACAACTAAATTAACAAGATCGTCTATGCCATAAGGTGCCACTAGCCTAAGTTCTCCATTTTCAATCTTTACTCCAATACCTGTTGCGGTTTCTGGCCACTGCGACAACGCATCTTCAGTGGATCTATATGGAGGTAGGTTGTTCCACTTGTGAGCATAAGCTTCATTAACAATTTCCCATTCAATACCAGTTTCCTCTTTCAGTTTCTTAGACAGCGCCTCGTCTGTTTTTTGATCATTTCCATTTTGATCGTAATAAACAAGATCAACATCTGCCGTGTCTATTTGAGGTCGAGAAAATCCATGTAGATGATCCCAAACCTTATTTCGTATAAAACCTGCTCCAATTACCCAATCTGGAAAATTCAATTTTTCAGCAGTATGTAAAATATCCATCATCCACTTATCTTCAGATATTAAGTTAAGGATATCTTTTTCTGTCATTTTGTATTTAAGAATTCCGCTTTCATTTCCAAAGCTCTTTTCATAAGGTGGTCACCGATATCTGCCCATTTTATGTAGTCCTTATAATCCTTTGGATCAATTAATTTTATTTCCAAAATATCTCCATCAGGATCTTCAACGAAGTCTCCATATGGTTCAACTATGCAGAACATTCTAAATTGTCTTACTGTTCTATCCTCGCCAGGCATTTCAATATCCTGATAACCGATACACTCTTGGTGCAAGACTTTCATATTTGATTCTTCTTTGATTTCTCGGATCGAAGCCTGTTCAAAAGTTTCTCCCTTTTCGATTGCTCCACCGGGAGGAGTCCAATTATTGTCGGCTCCATGACCCACAATAACTAGCTTGTCTTTATAAAAACAATACGCATGAACACCATCAAGCATTTTAGGATCAGTCTCAGTTTGAGGAATCCCATCATTATAGGTAACTTTGTATATCTTTCCTCGATGTTCAAATTGAGACTTAATTTCCATAAATCTTAAAGGATAGAACTATCAGTATTAATTCCGTTAGTTACAGCAAGTTTTACAAATTCTTCCCTCGTCTCGGGCGTCTTTTGATAATGCATTGGTGTGACCTTACCAATTCGCTTGAACTGCTTTACGAAATCCAAAGCTTCCTGAGGACCAAAAGTGTAGAAAGTACCAACGGGAATAAGCGCAACATCAACTTCGAGATTTGAAACGTCAATGCCTGAAGGATAGAACATATCTCCAGCAAAGTAGACCTTCTTTCCATCAGCTTCGATAAGAAATCCGAAATTCTCTTTCGGTCGTAATTTCACATTAGGTCCGTGGTCAACGTCAAAGAATTGGACTTTGATACCTTCAATATCGATTTGATCACCAACTTTGACTTGAATGATTTCCGATGACAGTTCTTGTTCACCCAAACCCTCTACACATTCCTCATTAAGGTAGATTTTCTTAGGAGAAAGTTTTTTGATTTGTTCTATAGAAAAATGGTCTCCGTGAATGTGAGAGACGAGCATCGCATCAGGAGAGATTCCATTAAGCTTTTCTACAGGAGTATAGCTTCCAATATCTATGGCTAATTTATAGCCACTATTGGTTTCCAGAATAAACCCTGATTGTTCAAACGGAATTAGCTTCATAAAGCCATTTTAGCATAATTTGACAACTATCTAAACTCGATTGAAAACCGAAGTTCGTTTGGCAAAAATAACATCATGGAGCATTTCTCCATGCTTATTAGTTAGTTAAAACATATGGAAATATCAAAAGAATTGCGGGACATTATTGGGGACAGGGACAATATAATTAGGTAAAGTGTTTTGTAATACACATATAGGATTCGATTCTTACAGAATCAGTACACCTTTCGTATTTTTTCGAAGCAAAGCTTCTCAAAAATGTACGAAAGGTTTTCGAATCCTAGTGCGCGAGCAAAATTGTTTGCTCGCTCCAGTATATATAATAACTTGGATTCGGTCACGAGTTGCTAAGTATTATTCGGAGCAAAGCTCCTCAAATACTAAGCACTCTCGACCCCGCCTCAGCGCTCTCTCGTGCTTAGGCACGCGCGCTTCCGGCTTTCGAATCCTAGTCCAGCTAGCAACGGCAAATGGTGATGAATGTATACACATTCATCACCAGCCGATTGCTGCTGGACTAGGATTCGAACCTAGATAAACGCCTCCAAAGGGCGCTGTCCTACCATTAGACGATCCAGCAATATCGTACAAGACTATCACATTTCAGCTATTTTTTAAAGCATTAGTATCTGACGTTGGAAACTAAAGACCACTCCCCTTTTAGTGAGTTATCCAGCTTGTTGTCGGGTTTCCATGTAGCGTGAAAGTAGCTACAGTTCGGTATATGGAGCGATTTCCATAAAGAGCGACGGTAGACTTGAATTGTTTCTAAACCATCTTTACGGATACTACTTAAGAGACTCGACATAAACCCTCCGTGGGTTACGAGAAGAATGTTTTTCTCAGGCCTCTCAGCAAGCATGTTGAGTACTCGTTTCGTCCTTTCATGAAATTCGAGTAAGTTTTCTTCATCGCTGTAGTGCCAGAAAGGTTTTTTGATATGGAGGTAAAGTTGAGACATGATGTAAAGCGATTTTGGACTAAACCAACTCACGCCTTTAAGCTCTGATGGTCGTTTGAGCTCTATGACACTCTCTGAGTACTCTATAGGTACACCAGTCGCATTACTTACATACTGAGCAGTCTCACGAGCACGTTCATACGTGCTCGCTATGATAATGTCGAGGGGAATATTTTTAAATTCCTCAGCTACGTTTCGAGCTTGTATGTGACCAATCTCTGAAAGCGGTGTCGAGTCATGTTGATGTCTCCACGTCTTGTTGAGCGTTGTTTTACCGTGTCGTAGTACGTAGAGATTTTTCATATGTATATACTAGTAATGACGTGCGTAGATGAATAGAGTTCGAGGCGCCCAAACAAAATTGAACGAGTTGTATGAACAATACTACGAGAGAAATTTTGTGAAGGGCAACGATGAAATCTGTCATCTACGCATGTCATATATTAATATAAATCTTCTGAGAGATGCGAATAATCATTCCACGCAACAAGTCTCCAGCTGTTCCCTTTTACTGTATCGAAACTATACTCACAACTTGTTATGCCCGTATTCTTTTGACTCAAAAAGCGAACAAGGCGAACAGCGACAAGTGGATCAGGTTCACCTTCAGTCATCATAGTGGCGAGGAGAATGCGCATGAAAGCACCATGGGTGACTGCTATTATTGTATCCTCTTCTCTTTCGACAAGGTGGTCAAGTAAGTCTTTAGCTCGAGTGTAGAGGTCGTGGTAGTTATCTTCATCATCATAGTGCCATGAAGGATCATGAAGGTTTTCCATCATTTTAGTATAGAAATCATCACTTTCAGGTGAATTGAGCGGGAGGTTCCAGAGTTTTTGTGGTGCAAGGTACTCTCTCAAAAGGTCGCTCGTTTCTAGGGGGAGGTTTGTAGCTTGACCTATTGCTTCTGCGGTTTGATACGCTCGAGTCATGGGGCTAGTAAGTATCACATGAGCATTGAAACCAATAGTTTTCTTTGCAACAATTTCCGCCTGTGTTTTACCGAGCTCTGTGAGTGGTTCATCTTTGTGTTGAAACACTCTATTAACGTTTCCAACGCTTTGACCGTGTCTGATAAAGTACACTCGTTTCTTTGGTTTTGTGATGTCTGACATATGGGTTATACATTTTGCAGTTCTTCAAGATGTTCAATAAGAGCGATTTCTAGGGGAAGTTCTGGTATATGAGTCGTTCCGATTCTCTTTAACGCATCAAGAAGGCGAATTAAAAGTTTTGAATTAATGGTTTTTTTTGACGAAGTTGCATGGAGCTCAAGTATTGTATACTCATCAAACTCCTGACTGAATTCTTTCTTAAGTGAAGGTGCTGATCGTATGAGCAGAATCGCGCGAACGAAGCGCAGGAGCAAAACAAGTACGGTCTTCATGTCACATCCTGATGCACTTAACTTCTGGATACTTGTAAGTGCTGTTTCGAGATCTGAATCTGCGATGGAGTTAATGAGGGTAAGTAGTTGTTCGCTCCGTGGAGCCCCTGTAACAGCTTCAACTTCTTCTTGGGATAATGTGCTGTCTTTTGAACTTGCAATCGCTTTCTCTAGGTACCCATGCGCATCTCTAAACGATCCTGAAGCGAGAAGTGCAAGTAAATCTGCTGTAGCGGTATTGAGTGTGTACCCTTCCTTTTGCGCGACAGTGATGAGCATGTTCCGCAGTATGTCAGTGGTCGGTTTCTTGAATGTGAAGCTCTGACACCGTGACACTATCGTTTCCGGAAGTTTTTCAAACTCTGTTGTGGCGAGAATGAAAACGACATGCTTCGGTGGTTCTTCAAGGGTTTTAAGGAGTGCGTTGAATGCTTCCTTTGTGAGCATGTGCACTTCATCGATGATGTACACTTTGTACGGAGACTCAAACGGAAGCGTATGCACTTCTTCACGGAGTGCTCGTATGTCATCCACCCCCCTGTTACTCGCCGCATCGATTTCGTGGAGGTCTCGTTCTTTTGTACCGATTTCTGATGCGAAAATTCGAGCAAGCGAAGTTTTGCCCGTACCCCTACTGCCCGAGAATAGGTACGCATGTCCTATGGTTTTTTGTTGTATGGCACCCTTGAGCGCAGTGACTACATGCCCCTGTCCTAATACTTCTTTAAATGTGTTCGGTCTATATTTGCGGTACAGTGCTATGTGAGACATCAATACAGTATATCGCGAAGGTATTACTCTGTTCAACTTTACAGAGTATGTATTTCTACACTTTCTAAAATACGAATAACATCAACAGCAGTCTCACTTTCCATAAGGCGCATCCGCACTTCTTTGGCATTTGAGAATCCTTGAATATACGCTTTGAAGTGCTTTTTCATAATAGAAAAGTGCTTATGAGGTGAAAGAGTTGTAAACAGCTCACAGTGCTCTTTGAGGGCTTGAATTTTCTCCTCATGAGAAGCGTTGTATCCACTAAAAAACCATGGGTTTCCAAAAATACCACGACCAACCATAACTCCATCAGCGTGTGATACTACACTTTTCTGGATACCATCTTCCATACTTGTAACATCACCATTTCCAAGGATGAACACTTTCCCTTCTAGGTCCATGGCGTTTCGTATCAAAACAGCTTCATGCACATGTTCCCATCGTGCGGGCACAAGAGATAGCTCTTTACGTGTCCGTGCATGAATAGTAACAACAGCAGGTTCCTCTTTGAGAAGTTCAGGGAGCCATGTGTTAAGTTCATTTTTTGAGTACCCAATTCTTGTTTTCACTGATACTGGAATTTTTCCTTCTACACCACGCTTAGCACTTCGAATAAGTTCACGTGCCCTCTCCGGGTTTTTAATAAGCGCCGCTCCAGCATTTTGCTTTTCAACAGGTTTATGTGGGCACCCCATATTTATATCAACTCCATCGAAGCCAAGCTCCATACAAAGGTGAGAAGCATACTCCATCGTTTCTGGATTCGAGGTAAAAAGTTGTGCAACAATCGGACGTTCGATCTCATCATACCGAAGGTCGAGCATGAGCGGGTTTTCACTGTCCGGGGTGCGTAGTTTTTCACGCGTATGGAAGAGCCCGTCTGCGGAAACAAATTCCGTCCACATCACATCCGGTTTACCGTGACGCGCAAGCATCATACGTGTTGAAGCATCTGTCACATCTGCCATGGGAGCAAGAACAAAGCACGGTTTTTTTACATCCTTCCAAAAATTTTTCATTGAGGGAATAGTACAGAGAGGTGAAGCAAAGTCAATTACTGGAGCATTTTCTCATCAAACTCAAAGGTATCTCCTTGGTGAAGTTTCCCAGCCAAGATGGAGTCTGCGATAATTTGCTCGACATCGTTGTGTATTGCTCTTTCAAGGGGGCGACCGCCAAACTTTGGATCATAGCCATGTTTTGATACGTACGAAATAAGAGCATCTGTTACTTTTACTTTAATTTTATGCTCTTCTTCCATTTTCTTTGCAAAGTTTTCGAGATGGAAACGTGTTATTTTTGTAATCTGAATTTGACTTAAGGTATGGAAGACAATGATGTCATCGAAGCGGTTTAAAAGCTCTGGTTTGAAGATGTTTTTTGTAATCATGTAATCAATCAACAACTGCTTCTCATTTTCAGGTGTTATGTCAGTGCTTTTTTGATTCCATACAAGTTCCGCGCCTGCATTGCTTGTTGCAATGATGATATGGTTTTTCATGTTTACCACGTGACCAAAAGCATCAGTGAAGTGCCCTTCATCGAGGATTTGTAGGAATACATCATGTATTTGAGTGTGTGCTTTTTCAAACTCATCGAGGAGGAGTACTCCATATACTTTTTCACGCAAGAGTTCCTCAAGTCGCCCCGCTTTCCCCGTATCAAAAGAGCCGACTAGTTCTTCAAGGGCTCCAACGCCGTTAAATTCAGACATATCAAGCCGTATCATGTCCTTTTCATTTGAGAATAGTACTTCCGCAAGCGCTTTGGCAGTCTCTGTCTTACCTACTCCAGTAGGTCCGAGGAAGAGGAATGAGCCGAGAGGTTTATTTTGATCTGCAAGACCCGCTCGAGCCCTGCGAAGTGCTTTTGAAATAGCCGTTATGGCTTCATCTTGAGCTACAACACGTTTATGCAGTATGTGCTCGAGGTCGAGTAATTTTTCACGCTCTTCTTTTTTTGGCTCTCCTATTGGTACGTTTGTTTTTCTGTTAACAAAAACTTCAACATCTTTCTGAAGTACCTGTGAAATCTTATTTGCAAAAGCGTAAGGTATAAGTTCTTCAAGGAGGTCAAAGGCTTTATCGGGCATCACACCCGTCGGAAAGTATCGTTCAGCGAGAGTGCTGGTTGTTGCGAGTGCTTGGATAGTAAAGACAATGCCATGCTGTTTTTCGAGCTGATACGCACGTTGCTCAAGGAGGTCGAGTAAGCCCTCTTCACCAATATGCTTCATTTGTACAGTGTCAAAAATTTGTGCAATACGGATATCACGAGCAAGAGCTTTATTGTACATCTCACTCGTTTCTCCAAGAATAACTTGAAGAGTGTCGGATTGTAAGAACGGCAAGAGTACGTCAATTACGTCAACACCGAGAGCACCAGCGCTTGAAAGTACTGATGAGATATTTTCGATATACACAATAGCGTTTCCTGAATCAACCGCTTGTACAAAAATTTCTCTAAGTGTTACCTCGAAAGACTGTTTTGAGTTATTGGACATAATAATCATCTCAATATCAAGCAAAAACACACGTTTGGATTCAATTGGTGGTAGCGCATGCCCTTCACGAATTTTATGGTAAAGCTGAGCAACACGCTGACGCCCCGTTAAAATGTCATCGGTTATAAGGAGTACGTTTGACTGTCTATTACGAGAAAGGATTTGTTCTATTTCTTCAACCTCATCATCTTCTTCTTTGCGGGTCATGAGTGCGGTGTGCCAGATGTGGTCTTTTGTGAGATCGTGACCATACCGCTCGAGAAGGTATGTTTGGCCATATCCCCATGTTTTAGCGATTCCGGGAATTCTGCCCAAATTGTCTCGCGACCACCAACGTGCGAGACGAGCATCGCGCCTATCAATACGCGTCACCCAGTCACATGCACGCATGAGCTCACTTTCTCCTATGTTGTTTTCAGATAAAAATTGTCGAAAAGATTGATCTTGTTTGTATATACTTTTCGCATATGTTGCCAGCGTGACACCCTTGTCTCGTTCAATAATCAAACCATCTTGAGGGAGAAAGGTGGTGCGCATATTCTCGTAGCGACTGTATGATTGCGGGGTAATACCTAAACGAAAGAGGACTTCTTGACCATCGAGAGAACCAATAAAACCACCTGTCACATCGTGGTCGCGAGTTTCCGTCACTATAGTCGCTACTTCCCATACAACGGGAATGTGATCCTGAGTATCAGTGTTTTCATTGAGTACTTCTTCAAGACCGCGGTAGTAAAAGGAACGATGAAGTGCTTCAAGGCACGAGAATATAAAAAGTGTTGTAAATGTAATGAGGAAGAGTCCATACAAGCGGTTCGATAGTGATGTTAAAAAATGTAAAAAACTGATATCACCATACGTTTTGTTTATCCCAAATCCTGTAACAACAAGAATAAAAAGGAAGATGCAGGCAAAAAGTAGATTTCTTCTAATCTGCTCACGTCGTTCGGGGTGCAGGTATACGTGGAGCATGAGCGCTGGACCGTATAGTTGCTGAAGTAGTTCTTTTAGTTTCTTGTACGTCATACACGTATTATCCTAGAGAAAGCATTTTAAAACCGTAGAGGATAAGAAAAACAACACAGAGTGGTGCTACCATCCATGAAAAAAGTAAAATAAGACCAGTTGAGATAGTGATGCCTATACAGCACACACCGCAAAGTATAATGAATGTTCTAAGGAAAACTCCCACGACACGCATGAGTGAGTTTACGATAAAAGTTTCAGCCCACTTTCCTAAATCTATACTGTGCGCATACTGCTCCCCAAGTCTGTGGAAAGGTGAAAAATATGTTTTAAGGAGGAGTGGAATAGAAAAGAATTCATAAAAAAACCAAATAAAGTTCTTAATAATGCCAACAATATCATAGAGTGCTCGAGAGTAGTGCCACTCAATGTAGTACAGTGCAAATACCATACAAATACTATACCATACGCCTCTACTAGAGATTAATGGGTTCTTCGTTAACGTACTTGATAAAAACTTTATTTCCAAAGCGAAAGTCAATGTACTCGATTTCCTTTTCAGTAACTACCTGTGCTGTTCCAAAAACTGTTTCGTAATTTTCTTTTGTTTTCTCTATGTCACTCGTTCTTGGGATAAACATCTTAATTCCATTTGAAAGGAACACTTCAATATCTTGTTCATCAACAAATAGAAGTGCCATGGGGTACACGGTCTCCTGTATGAGTGAAGTGTAGAACAGTTGCCATCGTTCGAAATCTGCTTCTGGTACAAATTGTTGTCCAATTGGCTCAGCTTTTTCGAGTGAGCCGTAGTACCGTGGAAATACATTTCCACTGAAAACAGGTGCTTTTGCGTAAATGTAGCCATGGCTATCAAGCGTGTAACACGTTCCCCACATGTCGTCACTTACGGGTACGTCTCGCGAAGCGCTCTTCTCAGCTATACTGGGCACAATATCACCACACCAGAGTGCTGTAGGTTTCTTTTCAGTGAGATCGATATTGAGACTAGAAAACCCAACTCTCTTAACCTTAACCTCTGCAATTCGTGGGTATGTTTTCCGAAGTACATCCTCAACGTATTTTTTTTGTGAGATAAAAATTGAACTTCGCGGAATTATGCCGAAAATTTCTTGAGTGAGTTCTTTTTGTATATACTTTTCAATTTCAGTACGTTCTAAAACACCATCAGTTGAGACAGAAAAAACCTGGAGTTTAAACGCATCACTTTGTAATACTAAGTACGTACCATAGCAAGTAAGGAGGAATAAAAAAAATCCAACTGCAGTCACTATTCTCAAGCGTCTTGTATACCTTGTCCTAGCTTCCTCCGTCCTAAATTTTCGTCTCCCTATCATGCACCTGGCACAATACGGTCTTTATTCATGTACGGTCGAAGAACTTCAGGGATGATTATTGAGCCATCTTCCTGTTGATAATTCTCAACTATAGGAACAAGTGTTCTCGGTGTTGCGAGAGCCGTATTGTTTAAAGAGTGTACGAAGAGCATCTTACCATCATCGTTTTTATAGCGAATATTGAGACGTCGTGTTTGGAAATCATGAAAGTATGAAGAAGAGTGTGTCTCACGGTACTTGTTTTCAGATGGAACCCATGCTTCGATGTCATACTTTTTAACTTGCCCTAAGCCAATATCTCCACCGCAGTTTACTACGACATGGTACGGTATGTTGAGTGCTTGTAGCAGTTCCTCTGAGTTTTTTGTAAGTTCCTCATGAAATGCGACAGACTCTTGGTGGTTTGCTTCACAGAGGACAACCTGCTCAACCTTATAGAATTCATGAACACGTATAAGCCCTTTTGTATCTTTACCATGGCTTCCTGCCTCACGTCTAAAGCAAGGAGAGAAAGCAAGGAATTTTAGAGGGAGATCCTTTTTATCAAGAACCTCGTTCATGTAGTAGCTCATCATGGCAACTTCAGCTGTACCTGCAAGAAAATCACTGTCTTGTGTTTTATAGAGATCCTCCTCACTCTGTGGTAAGTAGCCAGTACCTATAAACGGTTCTCGTCTCACCATTGAAGGTACAATCATGGGCTTAAACTCTGGTTTGTTCTTCATGAAGTAATCAAAAACAAACTGCCAGAGTGCAAATGAAAGGCGAACGCCATCATTTTTAAGGTAGTAGCCCCTAAAACCAGAAGTTTTTGTCCCCCTGTCGAGGTCAATCATGTCGGCTTTAAGCATTAAATCTATGTGACTTTTTGGTTCAAATGAAAATGTTGGCACATCACCAATTTTTCGTACTTCGACGTTGTCAGCATCACTATCACCATCTGGCACGGTCATATCAGGTACATTCGGTACTTGGAGCATTAAGAGTTGCCATTTTTTGATGACCTTTTTAAGCTCAGCTTCTTCGGCCTGCATTTTCTCTTTTACTTTCTTCATTTCATCAATCATTACCTGGCGCTCTTCGTCATTGTTTGATTGAGAGATGAGGGCACTCATTTCATTCTGTTTTGCACGATTTTCATCAAAACTTTGCTGTAGTCTTTTCCTCTTATTATCAAGTTTAATGAGGGAGTCAATATCTACATCAATGTGCTTTTTTTTCACAGCGCCCCTCACAAGGTCGATATGTTCTCGGATAAACTTAATATCTAACATGATTATCTGCCATGTACATGCCCACAGCTGGCGTTATATATGCATTACATATAAAAGCACTCGAACAAAAAAGTTCGCAATGAGACTTCCCTGCTCTACGTCGCTTATATATAAAGTGTACCATGTACGACACTATTTACCAGTATTTTCAAGTGTTGCATTGTGCACAGAGTACTATTTACGATTTGACAATAACCGCTTACGATTGTAGTAATGCTCTTTGATGACTACCCGATTCGTGACATGGAACTACCGCCACTCCTTACTGAAATTCCAGATAAACCAAAGAAATTGTTTATTCGAGGCACTTTCCCTGACCCTCATTCACACATCTTCCTCTCAGTTGTTGGCTCACGGGAGTACACGTCATACGGTAAACAGGTCTGTGAGACCTTAATAGAAGGATTACGGGGATACCCGATTGTTATTGTTTCAGGTCTTGCTCTTGGTATGGATGGTATAGCGCACAGAAGTGCCTTAAGGGCAAACTTAAAAACAATCGCTGTTCCTGGATCCGGTCTCCATGAAAGTGTCTTATACCCTGGAACACATAAAAATTTAGCGAAAGATATTCTTGATAACGGAGGTGCGCTTATATCTGAATTCAGCGAGTATGAACGAGCTCGTTTATTCTTTTTTCCAAAGAGAAATAGACTAATGGCAGGACTATCTCATGCAGTTTTAGTTATTGAAGCAGAATTACGTTCTGGTACCTTGATTACTTCTCGACTTGCTACAGAATACAACAGAGATGTGTTTACTGTTCCTGCATCGATATTCTCACCAACTGCAAAAGGTCCTCATATGCTTCTCTCTAAAGGCGCTTTTCTTGTTCAATCTAGTGAAGACATATGTAAAGCATTTTCACTCGATACTACTAAAGTGACTGTAGACCTCACCAACCTAACAGAAGATGAGCGAAGGGTCTATGATGCGCTCAAGACTCCATTGCCACGCAACGTATTAATCAAACAAATAGGTACTGATACTTCAAAAATGAACATTCTCCTCTCATCTCTTGAAATTAAAGGGTACATTACTGAAGAACTGGGTTGTGTGCGATGGGTATAAGTACTCCTCGTATAATAAAACAAAGCCCTTTTGAGGGCTTTGTTTTCAGTAAAGTAGTACTTTTACTCTTCTTCTCTTTCAAGTTGAGCGTTTTTTGCATCTTGTTCGACACGTAACACCTCTTGAAGTTCTTTAACCTTATCAAACTTCTTTGATCCCCTGTAGCCTGTTCCAGCTGGAATGAGACGACCGATGATAACGTTTTCCTTTAAGCCGTGAAGTGGGTCAGTTGTTCCTTTTACAGCATTGTTTATGAGAACACGTGTTGTATTCTGGAAACTTGAAGCCGAAAGCCAACTCTTACGGGTAAGTGATACCTCCATGATTCCACAAAGGTACGTTTCTCCTACTGCAGTATCTTTCCCTTCCTTGAGCGCTCTCTCATTTGCCTCATCAATCTCCCACTCTTCAACCACATCACCTGCAGTTAAGTGTGTATCACCTGCGTGGCGCACCTTCTTTCGTGAGAACATCTGACGAATGATAACTTCCATATGTTTTCGACTAATCGAAACTCCTTGCAGTTCATAAATCTTGTTAATAGCAGCAATGATGTAGTCTTGTGTGCGCTCACGTCCACCATACTTGTAGAGTTCACGAAGGTCTGCAGAACCATCGGTAAGGAAATCACCCTTCTGTACCTTTTGTCCTTCTTTAACGATAAGTACACGAGGATGGTAGACAACTATTTCAATTGCTTTATCTTTCTTTTTTACCTCACCTTCGTCAGGAAGGATGGTGACTATCTTTTGTGTTCCATTATCTTTAATCTCGGCAATAACTCCAGAAACACTTGCAATAGCTGCAGGACTCTTTGGTGTACGTCGCTCGAAGACCTCTTCAACACGAGGAAGACCTTGTACCACGTCACCTCCAGCAGCAGCAGCACCTCCAGCATGTTTAGTATTCATGGTGAGCTGAGTACCTGGCTCACCGATAGCTTGCGCTGCGACAGTTCCCACAGCCTCACCAACATCAACAACATTCCATGTTGTCACATCCGCTCCGTAGCAATGCTGACAAATGCCGTACTTTAGCTTACAGGTGAGTGGTGAACGTACCCAGACTTCTTTAACATCTGAATCCGCTATAGTTTTCGCCTCTGCAATTTTTAGGAATGTGCCTTTAGGCATGACAACCGTTCCTTTTGAATCAACAGCATCTTGACTAAGGAAACGACCACGAATATTTTTCACTAAATCTGTTTCGATACCGAAAGCATTTACGCGTCCAATCTTAACTCCTGCATCAGTTCCACAGTCAGCATCCATAATGATTGAGTCCTGTGCAACATCAAAGAGCTTTCTCGTTAAGTATCCAGCTCGAGCGGTATTTAGCGCTGTGTCAGCAAGACCAGAGCGTGAACCATGTGTCGTTGTAAAGTACTCGATTGGCGTAAGACCTTCCTTGTATGAAGCAATAATTGGGAACTCAATAGTCTCACGAGCAGTGTTTTGAATGAGTCCCTTCATACCTGCCATCTGTGTTAGCTGTCCCATGGAACCTCGAGCTCCTGAGATAACCAAGTCATGCACAGGTCCAAGTGGGTCAATTGTTTCTGGGATAGCTTCCTCAATATCACTCTTAGCTTTATGCCACACCTCAATAACGAGTCGTCTTTTTTCATCACGTGAGAGGAGACCGTCCTCAAACTGCGAGTTAATGAGCGATACCTGCTTCTTAGCGTTTTCAATAATCTCTTTCTTGCGTGGTGGAGTGTGAATGTCATTGAGTGACCAGGTGACTCCAGATCGGGTGGCGTACTCGAATCCAAAGTTTTTAATCTTATCAACGATTGCAGGAACATTCTCAAGAGAGTAGTGATCAATGAGGTCATTAATGAGCTTCACGAGTGAACTCTTTTTCATGACGTCGTTGATATATGGGTACTGCTTTGGAAGAACAGAGTTAAAGAGGAGTCGTCCTACCGTAGTTTCAAAGAGCTTCCCATTAAATTTCGCATACTTTGGTGAATCTGTACCGAGTACCTTAATCTTCGTTCGGAAACCAACTATACCGTAATCGTACGCACTGATAGCTTCGTTTGGACTTGCAAAGTACTTACCTTCACCGTGTGTTTCGTTTGCCTCTTTTGTCATCCAGTAACACCCAAGAACGATATCTTGCGTCATAGCTACCACTGGTTCACCGTTTCCTGGTTTAAGAATGTTTTTGTTTGCACTCATGAACTCAGCCGCTTCAAGCTGTGCTTCACGAGAAAGTGGTACGTGCACAGCCATCTGATCTCCGTCGAAATCTGCATTGAACGCAGGACAGACGAGTGGATGAATACGGATAGCGTTACCTTCAATGAGAACCGGGCGGAATGCTTGAATACCGAGACGGTGTAGTGTCGGTGCACGGTTCAAAAGTACGTGCTTGTCTTTTGTAACTTCCTCAAGGATTGCCCATACCTCAGGAGTTGCTTCCTCAATGAGACGACCTGCACCACGAATGTTGTATGCGAGCTCACGTTCGAGGAGTTTCGCTATAATGAATGGACGGAAAAGTTCAAGAGCCATGTGTTTTGGTAGACCACACTGATCGAGCTTGAGTTCTGGACCGACAACAATAACTGAACGACCTGAATAATCTACGCGCTTTCCGAGGAGGTTCTGTCTAAAGTAACCCTGCTTTCCTTTTAGGTAGTCAGACAGTGATTTAAGCGGCCTTCTCTGAGCAATACTCATGGCACCACCAGTTGATCCACGTCGAATAGAGTTGTCAATAAGAGCATCTACTGCTTCTTGGAGAATGCGCTTTTCATTTCGTAAAATTACTTCAGGAGCATGTATGCCAATAAGTTTCTTAAGACGGTTGTTTCGATTGATAACACGTCTGTAGAGGTCATTCACATCTGAACTCGCGTGACGACCGCCCTCGAGAGCAACCATAGGACGGAGCGCTGGAGGTGATACAGGAAGAACTGTTAAGAACATGTGCTCAGGACGTTGATTTGAGCGAACTAATTGCTGTACAAGTGCTAAACGCTTATTAATCTTTGCTTTTTCAGCTGCCCCAGCTTTTTCTCGTGCCGCAGTAAGTGTGTCTGCAAATTTCTTAAGATCAATCTTCTTGAAGAGGTTGTAAATAGCTTCAGCACCAATTCCTGCTTCAAAAATGGTACCGTACCTCATTGAGTACTTGTGGTACATTTCTTCGTCAATAATTTTTCCTTGCACTAATCCGGAAACTTCCGCCTTTACTTCAGAAAGTTTATCTTTGAGTCGCTTTCTCTCAGCATCTGTTGATGCACTTTTACTCTTTGACTTAAACTCAGCGTCAATCTCTTCAAGTACTCGCGCACGTTCTTTCTCATCAACTTTTGTAACAATGTAGCTTGCAAAGTAGACCACCTTCTCAACGTGAGTAGCTGAAATTCCAAGGAGTGTTGCGATACGTGAAGGAATACCGCGCAAGAACCAGATGTGTGCTACAGGGGAAGCAAGTTCAATGTGCGCAACACGCTCTCGACGAACCACGTTGCGTGTTATTTCAACTCCGCACCTATCACATACGATACCCTTGTAGCGGATACCTTTGTACTTCCCACAGAAACATTCGAAATCACGTGTGGGACCGAAGATTTTTTCATCGAAGAGACCATTTTTTTCTGCTCGCTGTGTCCTGTAGTTTATAGTTTCTGGTTTCGTGACCTCACCAAACGACCATTCTCGTATACGTTCTGGACTGGCGATCTTTATTGAGATCGAATCAAAATTATTTGAATTATTGAGTGTGTTATCTTTCATGTCAGTATAGATTAGTCGTTAGTAATGTCTTTACGTTCATTAAGAGAAACGTCAAGTGCGAGGGCTCGTAAGTGGTGTGTGAGAACGTTGAACGCTGCAGGCGTGTTCGTGTGAGAAATGAGACCTTCGCGAACAATTGCATCAAACGCTGCTGAACGTCCCTGAATGTCATCTGATTTTACCGTGAGCATTTCTCGAAGCGTGTACGCTGCTCCGTATCCAAGAAGTGCCCAGACCTCCATTTCTCCAAAGCGCTGTCCTCCGTTTTGTGCTTTTCCTCCAAGTGGCTGTTGAGTAATGAGTGAGTATGGACCAATAGAGCGCATGTGAATCTTGTCTTCAACCATGTGGTGAAGCTTCATGATGTACATGTACCCGATAGCAACCTTTTGATTAAACTTCTCTCCAGTGCGTCCATCACGAAGTTCAACTTTTCCATCTTCCGGATATCCGGACTCAACGAGCTCTTTTCGTATCTCATCTTCGGTTGCGCCGGCAAATGGTGGACAAATGGCTTGGTACCCAAGAGTGTGTGCAGCAAGGCCGAGATGGAGCTCAAGAATCTGTCCAAGGTTCATACGACTTGGTACTCCAAGTGGTGTCAAAATAACATCTATCGGTGTTCCATCACTAAGGTAGGGCATATCTTCTTCCGGAAGGATTCGTGAAATAACTCCTTTATTTCCGTGTCGTCCAGCAAGTTTGTCTCCCACTGATACGCTTCGTACCTGTGCTATTGTGACAAGTACTTTCTTTAAAATACCTGATTCAAGCTGATCGCCGTTTTCTCGTGAGAAAATCTGTACACCGACAATGCGACCTCGCTTTCCACCTTGTAGACGCAAACTTGTGTCTTTAACGTCCTTTGCCTTTTCACCGAAGATGCTTCGTAAGAGGCGCTCTTCGGGTGTGAGTTGTGTCTCACCCTTAGGTGTCACTTTTCCGACTAGAATATCACCAGATTGAACCTCAGCTCCGATTCTCACAATTCCTTCTTCGTCAAGGTTCTTAAGCTTCACTTCTCCAACGTTTGGAATATCATGTGTTGTAACCTCAGCACCAAGCTTCGTGTCACGTACGATACACTCAAACTCTTCCATATGGATTGAGCTGAATTTCGCATTCTTTACTAATCGCTCAGAGAGAATGATTGCGTCTTCATAGTTCGCACCAGCCCAAGGCATGAATGCAACGAGAGCATTTTGTCCAAGAGCAAGTTGTCCATCAACTGTTGAACTAGTGTCAGCAATAAGCTCACCTTTCTTTACCTTTTGTCCAATTGATACTATAGGGCGTTGGTAGAAGCAGGACATGTCATTCGTGCGAGAAAAATCAACCAAACGGTACTCATCCACCTTTCCCTTCGTATCTTGTATCGCAATTTTTCGCGCATCACAGACAACCACCTCACCTGCCTCTTTAGCGTGTATGAGGCGACCTGTATCACGAGCTGCGCGACTTTCAATACCGGTTCCCACGAGTGGTACTTCAGGAACCAAACAAGGTGTAGCCTGCTTCTGCATGTTACTACCCATGAGTGCACGGTTTGCATCATCGTTCTCAACGAATGGAATCATTGTTGTTGCAACGGAAAATGGTTGGGTAGAAGATACATCCATGTACTGAACAACATTTCTTGAAACGAGTGTTGGTTCACCACGATGGCGCACCTCAATTTGTTCTTCAATAATCTTGTTTTTATCGTCAATTCTTGTTGCTGCGTGAGCAATGTACGCATTCTCTTCTTCAAGTGCGTTAAGGTAGACGATGGTATCTGTGAGTGTTCCTTGTTCAACTTTTACATATGGTGTTTGGATAAACCCAAAACGGTCTATGATACTAAAGTTTGCAAGGTGAAGGATAAGACCGATGTTCGGACCTTCTGGTGTGTGGATAGGACACACACGGCCGTAGTGACTTGGATGCACGTCACGTACTTCAAAGCCAGCCCTCTCTCGCGTAAGACCTCCTGGTCCGAGCGCTGAAAGAGTTCGTAAGTGCTCTAGCTCCGTAAGCATGTTTTGCTGTTGCATGAACTGAGAGAGCTGGTTTGTATTGAAGAACTCTTTGATAGCCGCTTGAAGTGGGCGAGGGTTTACGATAGATACTGGAGAGCTCGTTTCAGGTTCAATGGTACTCATCCTATCTTGGATGTTTCTCTTCATGCGAGAAACTCCAACACGGATTTTCTGCACCATCATCTCACCAACAAATCGAACTCGTCTAAAACCAAGGTGATCAATATCATCTGCGATTGCATTCGGATCACTGTTAAGCTCAAGTATTTTTGAAATGATTGTTACCAAGTCATCAAGTGAAATGGTGCGTCGGTTTATCTCTGCATCAGTAACCGCCTTCTCGAAACGGTGGTTGAAACGGTGGCGGCCAACTTCTGACAAATCGTAACGCTCAGGACCGAGCACTGTCTCAACAAATTCTTTTGCTGTTTCAGGAGTTGCGATGTCGCCGTCACGCATGCGTCGGTACATCTCAACATACGCATCTTCTGTTGTTTTTGCAGGGTCTTTTTCTAGTGTCGTTTTCATGACGTCGGCACCATTTGCATTTTTCTTGAAAAGGTCAATCATGTCCTTATCAAACTTTGCACCCAAGATTCGTAAGAAACTTGTGACGGGAATTTTTCGTTTTCTATCTATACGAACGTATATTGCGCCATCAGCTTCAGATTCAATCTCAATCCACACACCTCGGCCTGGGATTATTTTCGCACCAAAATACGTATTTCCTTTTATACGTTGACTCGTGAAGAAGACACCAGAGCTACGTGCGAGCTGAGGAACAACGACTCGCTCAACACCGTTTACGATAAATGTACCGTGGTCGGTCATTACAGGGAAATCACTCAAAAATATTTCTTGCTTGTTTTCAGTACCAAGGGTTTTATTCTTTAGTTTTATGATTGCCTTAAGAGGGGCTTCGTACGTGCGATTATTCTTTTTTGCAAAGTACTCATCAAAAAGTGGCTTACCTATTTCATACGATTCAAAGGTGAGGTCAAATTTCTTTTCACCATAATCACGTATTGGAGAAAACTCTTTAAATACTTCGCTGAGCCCTGTTGTAACTAACCACTCGTAGCTTGCAGTTTGATGAGCTACGAGGTTTGGTAAGTCGAGGTGCGCTGGTCTATACTTACTGAACGTTTTTTGCTTTTGTGCTGATTTTTTCATACCCTTGGTACTATTTCTACTACTAGTAATAATGAGTGATGCATAAGCATCGAATGTACTTGTTGTTACTACTGTGCTGTGTAATAGCGCTACACTCTAAAAACCCTCAGAGAGGGTTCATACTATCTAGCGCTATTCTATGAGCGACACTGTGTATCTTTTTATGTTATTAAACAGAGGTATCTCCCGCAGCCACGACACAATCAGTCCGAATAGATTGTGCTAGTATAGTCAAGAAAGGGTAATTGTCAATAATGGTCAACCCCTAATATCTTTAATACTGTGGATAACCTGTATAATATATATTATACCATATTTACTTATCTTTGTACAGTGTTTTCTTCTTCCATGCCTCAATCTCCTTGTGATTCCCTGATAAAAGCACTTTTGGGACACGGTGCTTCTTCCCTTTCCATTCTAAGACCTCAGGTCTCGTATACACCTCGCTACTTGCCACCCTTCTCTCTTCAACAGACTCATCGTGCCCAAGCACTCCCTCTATACGTCTCGTAATTGCATCAAGTAGTACCATTCCAGGGAGCTCACCGCCCGTGAGAGTGTATGGACCAATACTAATCCCTTGTGCCTTACTTATTTTTTTAACTCGAGCATCTATCCCCTCGTAGCGTCCTGAAATACAGACGATATGCTCATAAGAATTTTTAAACTTTTCCGCAATCGCAGTATCAAAAAGAGTTCCATGTGGTTCAAAGTAACACACTTTGACTTTCTTCCTATCTTTCTTACCTATAGCTTTATCGAGGGCCCGTAAAACACAGGCGGGCTCTATAACCATACCCGGCCCACCACCGTAGGGACGTCTATCGACACGGGCAAATTTATCCTTTGAGAAATCTCGAGGATTGTAGAATTTAACAGAGATGAGTTTACGTTCTATCGCCCTCTTTACAATTGATTCGTTAAGGTACGAATCAAACATACTGGGAAATAGAGTGATAAAGTGGAACGTGATTCTTTTTTTCTTTGCCTTAGGTTTATTCATGTATACGGTATAGCGTACTTTGACTTTTCTGTAAACAAAAAGTGCCCTTTAAGGGCACTACTTTGTATTTTAAAAATCTTAAAACTAATCCATTTTAAGGTCTGCCATCGCCTCATCAAGAGACTTTGTCACGCTTGATGAAATTTCACTTGCTGACATTCCTCCCTCTTGTGAACGTAACCCCCCTTCTGGTTCATTGATCTTTAGGTTTACACGTGAATTGTTCTTCATACCAACAACACGTAATAGTGTGCGGATTGCCTTTGCAGTGTTTCCACTTCTGCCGATTATCTTTCCCATATCTGCTGCATCAACATCAAGCGTGAGTAGAACACCCATTTCATCGACTGTTCGTACTACTTTAACCGCTTGTGGGTTATCTACGAGTGCTTTTACAACGTACTCTAAAAATTGCTGATCTCCTTCCATACTATTTTTATTACTGATTAACTGTTTAACTATCGATCTACTCGATGTACTCCATTGTACATGCCTCGCACATTCACGCAACCTACAATATAAGGTTTATGTGAGTATTAGGCAGCAACTGGCTCTGTGCTTTCAGCTTGAACTGCTTCTTTTTTTTCTTCAGTTTCAGGCTTTTTAATAGGAGTTTTCTTAGGTAGTACATTTCTCTTCGTACCTTCGATAACTTTCTTCGCGACAAGCATGTTGTGTACCGTGTCTGAAGGCTGTGCACCCTTAGAAATCCAGTAGGTAATGCGTTCAGCATTAAGCTCTACAGAGTTAGTGTGAGGATTATAGTTACCTAATAACTCCACACAGTTTGGACTCTTTGCAGGTCGTGTGCTTTCAGTTACGACAATGCGAAATTCTGCATGGTTCTTTCTCCCAACGCGTTGCAATCTTATCTTTAACATAGTGGCAGTACTTTACCAGAAGCTAGACCGTTGGTCAACATACACTCATTTATAACCAACCTTTCACTTGTAATGCAGCGGCAGCGGCTTTCTGTTCAGCTTCTTGCTTGCTCTTTCCCTCTCCTTTAGCCACAAGCTCTTCTCCAAGGTATACGCCTACAGTAAAGTTCTTTGCATGGTCTGGGCCGGTTTCTGTAAGAATTGCGTAATTTGGTGTAATTGAAACAACTTCCTGTGCACGCTCCTGGAAAAAGCTTTTACTATCCTGCCAGAGTCTCTTTTCCACAATATCGTCTGCAAGTGGAAAAATGTTTTTTTCGATAAATGCACAGGCAACGTCATACCCTTGGTCAAGGTAGAGTGCTCCGATAACAGCTTCAAACGTGTCTGCAAGAATGTACTGACGTGCTTTACCGGTATCCTTAGCCTCCCCTCGAGAAAGGTAGAGACACTCATTCATACCTAGTTTTGTAGCTGCTGCGCTAATGGTATTCGTATTAACCATTGCTGAACGGTATGCTGTAAGGTCACCTTCGGTTTTAAGAGGATACTTTTCAAAGAGAAACTTAGTAACAGCAAGTTCTAGTACAGCATCACCGAGAAATTCTAAACGTTCGTTATGCTCTGTAACTTCACCCTTATGCTCATTGACATAACTCCTATGTGTAAAAGCTTTTCGAAGTAGCTTCTCATCATTACAACGAACACCAATACGTCCGAGGAATTTTTCAATATTTTCTTGTACTACATCTTTAGCCATACAAAATTAAGGCGCTCAATCAGTTGTGCGCAACTATATCATAAACTTGAGAAATCACTAGACCTTCTGGTTTAGAAGAACATTAATCGCTTTCGTAATAATCGGCAACATATCGTGGTAAAAATTAAGCTCAAGAATATCAGCTAATTTAAACCATCGAGCATCATCAAGTCCGCCTTTTCCTTCCTCGAGGTGTACATCTGTAAAAGGAGACTCAGCGAGGAAGTAGCTCACGTGTTTACGAATTTTCCCTTTTTCTGGATGGCATGCCACGTACTCATTCTCACCTAATTTTTCAACAATAGTGATATCAAGATCCATTTCTTCTTTTATAACTCTCACTGTTGCATCTTCATCAGTTTCTCCTTCTTCAACTCCACCTTTTGAAAGAGTCCAATGTCCAAACACATCGTGAACAAGTGCAACATACACATCACTCTCTACACGAGCATATACAACAGCTCCACTCTTTCTCTCAATCGGCATTTTGTCGTACGGTACTAAGTTTTGTGGTTTCTTACCTTTCTTCTTGGAAGTTTCTTCTTTCCCTGGCTCACCCAGTTCTTTATATACACCGCCTATGACGCCATTAACAAACCCTCCTGAAGATTCTCCTCCAAAGTTTTTTGCAAGTTCAATAGCTTCATTAATGGCTACTTTTGCAGGAACCTCACTTCTATCACTAAAAAGAAGTTCGTACAAACCAATTCTAAGAATGTTTCTATCAACACGTGCGATTTTTTCAATAGGCCATTCCGGAGCTGCTTTTGAAATAACCGCATCTAAATCATCTTTTTTTGAAATGACACCATCAAGCAACCTCTTCATAAAAGGCCTATCTTTTGAATCATTCACAAATTCCTCAATATTTCTATCAAGTATTACAAGTGGAGCTTCTGCGTTTACGTTTCCTTCTTCCAAATTCATGTCCCACTCAAAGAGTGTTTGGAGAACTATTGACCGTGATAGGTGTCTGTTGGACATTGTTATATAAAATGAACGTGTAAACGCCCTAACAACCCGCAAGTACTTTTACTTGATGGTTGTTAAGACGCTTTAGTTTCATCAGCTTTCTTTTCTACTTTTGAGGTTTCCTTTTTTGCTTTTGTACTCTTGGTAGTTTTAGCTGGTGCAACTTTCTCAGGTTTTCCTATCGTAATAATTTGCTTACCACGATACATTCCTGTGTCAGGATCAATGAAATGTCGTCTTCGTACACCTCCTGCGGTAGCAACTAGTAAAGGAGCCCCCGTGTGGTGGTGTGAACGACGGCTTGCCGTCTTGCTGTGGCTTAATTTCATTCGTACTGACATGAGGAGTACTATACTCAACTCCTCAAAATATGCAAGTCCTTAAATGCACAGCGTGCGAGTAGGGAGTAATGAGAAAAGAGTAGTGAGTAGTGAGTTCCTTGTTCCGGTGCACATGCTAGAATACTGTCATTACATAAAAACATGAAAGATGTCGCTCTAACATGGCTCATAGGTATTGATGAAGCAGGTCGCGGACCACTTGCTGGACCTGTTTCTGTTGGCGTTTTTGCTGTTCCTAATACTTTTGACATGGCACTGCTTGATGGTGTGCGTGATTCAAAAAAACTATCTCAAAAAAAACGAGAAGAGTGGTTTAAAAAGCTTGTACGTCTTGAAAACACTCGCTCAGCGGTTGCATTCTCAAGTCCTCAACTCATTGATGCACGAGGAATTGTGTATGCTATTCAGAATGCAATGAATCGAGCGCTTCAAAAACTTACTATCAACCCAAGTGATTGCACAGTACTTCTCGATGGCTCACTTAAAGCACCCGAAGAGTACCTTTCTCAAAAAACTATCATTAAAGGTGATGTCACGGAACCAGTTATCTCTGTGGCTTCAATACTTGCAAAAGTTAAACGAGATACCTACATGCTTAAAATTGCCCCAGACTTCCCACATTATGCTTTTCAAACACACAAAGGGTACGGTACGAAATTGCATTGTGAAGCGATTCAAGAACATGGTTTAAGCTCACTACATCGTAAATCTTTTTGTAAAGAAATCTTGAAAAGTAGAGAGTTACACGTTAAAAGTTGAAAAATTTTAAGCCCGCGTAAGTGGACTTAAGAACTCATTTACTCACTACTCTTTTCTCATTGCTCTATACTAGTATTTTCTAACTCCATAATGGTATACTCTCTACAACATGAGTGATTTTGTGCACCTACACACCCACAGCCATTACTCCCTCCTCTGTGGA
>CAYWWH010000010.1:0-22330 GCA_964462155.1 uncultured Candidatus Saccharibacteria bacterium
TCTTTCTCGAGCGTGTTACTGTCCATTGAGACACCTTCTTGTACAGCGTTAGTTTGCCTCAAGAGCGCATCGGTGAGAGTTGTCTTCCCGTGATCAACGTGCGCAATAATGGCAACGTTCCGAATGGTTGTAATCGTTGAATTCATATCGTTAAGCGTAGTGTTTGTTTACACAACAGTTTTCAATTATACCACAAGTTGTATAAAAAATCCAGCTTTACGGCACCCTATATTTTATGTCAATAAATGGTAGTATTTCACCATGCGTCGCATACCATCACTACTTTTCTTTATTGTAATTCCCCTCTACGTTTTGGGGGTATTTGTGTATGGCGCTATAGAAAAGAGTGAATCTTCATGTGTTCTAGAGAGCGCTTCAAGCACTGCCACAGGAGGAGAATTGTCTACTTCTTCAAGAGGGCCTTGCATAAAGTAGGATGAGTGCCCTTGCGCTACGTCCGTGTGTGTGATATTTGTACCCTGCACATACTATATATATGAATACACTTGTAATTGTTGAGTCACCCGCAAAAGCTAAGACCATTGAGAAATATCTCGGCAAAGGGTACGTCGTTAAAGCGTCAGTGGGTCACGTGCGTGACTTACCAAAATCAAACAAGAATGCTATCGATATTGAAGGTGGTTTTATTCCAAACTATGAGGTTGTTAAGAATAAAGAAAAAGTTATTCAAGAGCTCTCAACTCTCGTAAAGAAATCAGATAACGTGCTTCTTGCTACCGACCCTGACCGTGAGGGAGAGTCTATCGCGTGGCACTTGAGAGAAGCTCTCAAGTTACCCAAGGGAAAGACGAAGCGCATAGCGTTTAATGAAATCACAAAAGAGGCGGTACAAGACGCACTCACGCACCCGCGTGATATTGATGAAAACCTGCGAAAGGCACAAGAAGCTCGGCGTGTCCTCGACAGACTTGTTGGGTATGACCTTTCTGGACTCATTTGGAAAAAGGTCCGCTACGGACTTTCAGCCGGGCGAGTACAATCTCCGGCACTACGGATCCTTATGGAACGTGAGCGAGAGATTCGTGCGTTTATTCCTGAAGAGTACTACGTACTTCAAGCAACTCTCCTGCACAACAAAAATCAGCTCGTGTTTACCTGTACAGAAGAGCCAAAAACTAATGAAGAAGCAGGGCGGATTGTTGCACTTGGTAAGAAAGGAGATTGGAGTATCACTGCGATAAAAGAGACTGAACAGAAACGTGCCCCCTACCTTCCCTTCACAACATCGACACTCCAGCAAGTAGCTTCTACCCGCCTTGGATTTTCACCCTCAAGAACAATGGCCGTTGCTCAAAAATTATATGAAGCAGGTCACATTACCTACATGCGAACCGATAGTCCCACTCTCTCAAAGGTGGCACTTGCGATGCTCGCGAAAGAGGTGGAGAAGAATTTCGGAAAAGAGTACGTTGATGTAAAAAACTTTAAAGCAAAATCAAAGAATGCACAGGAAGCGCACGAAGCCATTCGCCCAGCACATCCAGAAAAACTTCGAGCAGGAACAACCGATGAGCAAAAAATGCTCTACCACCTCATTTGGACTCGCTCAGTGGCGTCGCAGATGAAACCTGCGCGAATAGCGAAAACAAAAATAGTTGCAAACATTTCTTCTGGCGGAGCGATTCCCGATTTTGCCATTCATGGGTCTCGAGTCATATACGATGGGTGGTTGAAAGCAGATCCTCGAGCACGAGGTGAGGATGTAGAACTTCCCTCATGTGAAGCTGGAGAGAAACTGACACTTGAAACAATAACGAGTGAGCAAAAACACACAACCCCACCAAACAGGTACACTGAAGCGGGTCTCGTGAAGGAGCTAGAAAAGAGCGGTATAGGGCGGCCATCTACGTATGCGAGTATCATGAAAAACCTTGTTGATAGGGGGTATGTTGAAAAGCAAGGTAAAACACTTATTCCCACTGACACCGGCGATGTTGTGAGTAGTTTCCTTGAAGATAACTTTAAAGAGTATATAAGCAACACATTCACTGCGCACATGGAAGATGAACTCGATGATATAGCAAATGGGAAACGAGACTATACAGCAACACTGTCTGATTTTTACACAAAGTTTAATGCTGAGGTAAAAAGTAAGGATAAGATAGAGAAACTGACGAACCTCGGTTCAGTTCCTGACACCTTTCTCTGCCCTCTCTGCAAATCTCCGATGGAGTATAAGCTAGGGCGAGCTGGTAAGTTTATGAGCTGTTCAAGGTACCCTGAGTGTACAGGAGCAAGGACAAGTGCTGGTGAGGTTGTTGAGTCTGAAAGTCCGATTGGACTATACCCAGAAACGAATGAACCTATCTATGTTCTCCAAGGTCGTTTTGGTCCGTACGTGCAGGTTGGTGACCCAAAGAAAGCAAAAGAAAAAGGAAAGAAAGAGAAACCAAAAAGAGCGAGTTTGCCAAAAGGTAAAAATCCTCAAGAGGTAACCCTTGAAGAAGCTCTAATATACCTTTCCCTTCCGCGGGTACTCGGAGTACACCCACACACGAATGAACCAATAACAGCTTCCGTAGGTCGTTTTGGTCCTTATATAGTACATCAAAAAGATTTTCGCTCGCTTAAAAAAGATGATGTATACACTATCTCACTCGAACGCGCATTAGAAATTCTCGCTGAAGAAAAGAAAGTGAGAAAGGGTCGGTTCGCTAAAAAGATATAAGTTGGATTTGAAACATAGTTAAGCCCGTGCAAGCGGGCTTAACTGACTGTGAACTAGGTACTAGGAACTATTTAGTTCTTTGTATGACTCTACTCAACTGAGATGATGGTATATTTCTGTCGTCCGCTTGGTGTTTCAAAGGTAAAGGTGTCACCTTTCTTCTTTCCCATGAGCGCTTCTCCAAGTGGAGAAAGGTAGGAGAGCTTTCTCTCGAGCATATTCGTTTCTTCGGAACCAACAATCGTGTAATCGTGGGTATCCTTTTCTCCCTGTTTTGCAATAACAACCTTTGAACCAAGGGTTACCTCATCACTCTTTTTCTTTTTGAGTATCTTTGCAGTTGCTAAGACGCTCTCAATATAGCGTATCCTCTCTTCAGTAGCTGCTTGTAAGTCACGAGCTTCCGCATACTCAGCATTTTCTGAAAGGTCACCGAGTGAGCGAGCGTATTCAAGACTCTCAGCGATTTTCTTTCTTCGTGTGGTGCTTAAGTAGTGTAGCTCTTGCTTAAGCTCATCAAATTTTTCTTGGGTTAAGTATTGAGTAGTATCATCATTCATATGCTTGTAACGTAATATAGTGTGGGGAGTATACCATGCAACAAGAGATGCAACAAATGTACGGCCATATAAAAATATGAGCACATTTATTCACTAATTTCAAGGTACTCAGGAGTGTTTTCTCGCATCCAATCTAAGAATTCTCTCATGACGTATGTACCTCCTATGAGGTTCTTCCTCGGACCAAACTCCATGAGAACAACAAAGGCATAGCGTGGTTTTTCATATGGGAAAAAGCCGAGTGTCCAAGAGTGAACATGGTCTTTACTTGTCCCCACTTCTGCAGTACCTGTTTTCGCTGCGATGTTGATGTAGGAAGTATCTAAACCTTTGGCTATTCCTTCAGTAACAGCCATACGCATACCCTCTCTTACTATCTGAAGGTACTCATCTGGTATGTCGAGTGTTCTCATGGTGTAAGGTGTTTTTTGAGTTTCAATTCTAGGAGTAAGTAACTTCCCTCCATTTGCTATAGCTGCTATCGCCCTCACAGCTTGGAGTGGAGTAACCTGAAAGCCGTACTGACCAATTGAAGTGTGGTATGTGTTTCCGATACGCCAAATAGGATCATTCGGGAACGTCTCTTCTTTCCATTTAGGCGAAGGGATAACTCCAAAGCGTTCTCCCTCAAGGGCTATACCCGTAGGTGAACCAAATCCAAATAGTCGCATATATTTTTCAATGCGTGTAATACCCAAACCTTCTTGTCCACCAAAGCCACCTCCAATGTAGTAGAAGTACACATTTGAAGACATTGCAAGAGCTCGACGAAGATCAACGAGACCATGTGCTTTCCAATCTGTAAAAGTAGAGAACTGTCCGGGGTTGTATGGATTCGCAAGTCTCAACGCTCCGGTTGATATGAATGTGGTTTCAGGACGCACAAGTCCTTCCTGTAGAGCAGCTACTGCCATGAATGGTTTTACAATAGAACCAGGAGTGTACTGTCCAGAGAGTGTTCTGTTGAGGTAGGGTGTACGTTCATCAGTTGAGTACGTGCTAATAGCATCACTATCTTTTTGAATAATACGGTTTGGAGAGTACTCAGGGTAGCTTGTCATTGCAAGAATTTCACCTGTTTCAACGTCCATGAGTATACCAGCCCCTCCTCTAAAAGGAACCTGATCAGCTAATTCTGCGATTGCCGAGTTAAGTGCCTCTTGTAACCGTACATCAATAGATAAGTGAATTGATTCACCCGGCTTCGCTTCTTCTAGGAGACTTTCACTCACCACATCCATGCGTGCATCTGTTTCTATGAGTCGCACCCCTTCTCTTCCTTTGAGGAGAGAATCGTACGCGAGCTCTACACCACTTACCCCTTCAATCCCCTCTCGGAAAAGGACACCTTTCGTGTCGCGGGCTGGCATGCGCACGTACCCAAGGATATGTCCGGTGCCGGTTGAAGAAGCGTACATGCGGTCATCATACTCTTCAAGAATGCCATTTTCATAGTGTGGTATGTTCCATGCAAGCTCTGTTCCATTCCTGTCATAAATTATCCCTCGCTCAGCAAAGATGATATCTTTCCCGAGTCTATTTTGTTCAGAGAGTGTTTTATAGTGTTCATTTCCAAAAACCATGAGTTCAGTTGACCTCATGAGAATGCCGAAGCAAGTGAGTAAGAGAAAAGCAGTGAGTAGTCGAAGCGACCCCTTTCCAATTGGTTTGTTGAGACGACCTTCTAGTGTATTTGGACTAAATTCAGGAAGGTTGCTTGCATCAAGAAAAATCTCTTCTGGAGAAATGAGAGAATTTTTTTTCTTTTTAAATCGTTTGGGTACAAACATAAGCACATACTTAACTCTTTCGAATGTATGGACGTAGGAAAATCAATACACTTGCGAGTAGTACAAGGACAGAGGTGAAGAAAAAACCACCTAATACTTGAATTGTATGTTCATGACCATAGAGGGCGTCAAGTATCAGTCCACACAAGATTGCCTCATGTGCGGAAAAACGTATGAGTAAGAAAGATGCTAGTATGAGAGCAAGAGAATAAGGTCCTGCTAGGGCGGTTCCTATGGAAAGAATGAAAAGTGTAAAGCGAAAAAGCTTCTCTGTTCTAGACCAACCTGATGCTTTTTCAAAAAAGTGCATAGAAGTGTTTTGATTTTCTAAAATATATTTTCTTGATCTCCTTCCACTTCTCTCACCTCCTCTCCTTCTTTTTCTTGTGTACCTGTCTCTGTCGACGTGCTGATGAGTAAGGTGCTCCAGAGAGATGTTGAATCAACTAGGACGTGTCGTAGCTCATGAGTATTAAGAGGGGTTTCAATGTAGAGCAATTTACTTGCACTTTCAGGTTTCTCTTCGATTGAAAGTACGGTACCGAGGATGTATGTTTCTAGCGTAGGGAGTGTAACGGTGTCTCCCACAGTGGTCGAAATATCACGTGGCAACGAAATGAGCATGGTTCCCGCACCCATTCCCTGTACTGTAGTATGGAGTGTTGTTGAGGCGTAGAGTATTGCACTGGTTTGCATGGAAGGCGCAGAAAATAGTGTCACTATTGAGGCATTTTTCATAAGGGTGCTCACTTTCCCGAGCGCTACCCCCTCTTGTGATACAACGAGCATATTTTCACGAATTCCATTTAGAGACCCCTGATCAATAACAAAAGAGTCATAGGGAGAAAAAGTATCACCGTGGAGTATGGTGGCAACGATAGTCACTACGCTCGAGTGTGTTCTGCCAAGTAGTTCTTGGAGCATTTCATTTTCTTTTTTTAGTGCGTCGAGTGCAAACTGTTCACGGATGTGGTGTTGTAACTCTTTTTCTAAATATGTGTTTCTTTCAAGAATTGCCTCTTTTGACAAGAGTGAGTTGTTTGTATCTCGCACTGAAGTAATGAGGGATTCTCGCATGTCCCACAATGGCTTTGCGATAGTATGTACAGCTTCAACCAGTACCTGAGGTACGGTTGGTCTAAAAAGGAAAAAAAATACAACAATGAGTAGTGGACTAAATGGTAGTAGATTTTCCTTCCATCGCTTAATTGTTTTCAAATGTTGGTAGCGCATCTTCGTCTAAAAGAATATCTTCATACTCTTCAATGTTTTCTACAATAGCACCGGTGCCACGTACAACGGAAGTGAGAGGGTCATTGGCTACGTTAACTGGTAGTTCGAGCATGGTTTGAAGAAGTTCGGGTATGCCGTGTATTAACGCTCCACCCCCTGTAAGGTTAATGCCAAGTTGCATGATGTCAGCGACTACGGTTGGGGGACTTTCTTCAAGAACTTTTCGAATTCCTTCGATAATAGTATCCACACTCATCGCTATGGCTTCACGCACGTCTTCATCTGTTATGATGACTTCTTTCGGTAGACCTGAAACAAGGTCTCTCCCTCGAACAGGTGCTTCAAAGGACGCTTGTTCCTCGAGAAGTGAGCAAATAGAGAATTTCAACTCTTCTGCAGTACTGTCACCAATGACTATTTTAAATTCATTTCGTAGGTGAGAAATAATGTCGCTCGTAAGTTTGTCTCCAGCAGTGTGTAGATTCTTAGAATGTACAACCCCGTTTAGTGAAAGTATAGCAATGTCTGTTGTTCCACCGCCGATGTCGACGACCATTGTCGCACGTGCCTCATGAATGGGAAGGCGCATGCCTATTGCTGCTGCAATTGCTTCTTCGACAATGTAGACTTCGCGAGCCCCAGCATTTTTTGCCGCATCACGTACTGCGCGTGATTCGACATTCGTTATTCCTGAAGGTACTCCAATAACAACACGAGGTCCAAAGAGTGCCCGTGTACCGCTCTGTGCCTTGTTTAAGAAATACCCTATCATTTCTTCAGTTACCTCAAAATCAGAAATTACGCCATGTACGAGAGGACGCACTGCGCGTATGTGTTGAGGAGTTCTTCCAAGCATTTCCTTAGCCTTTTTCCCTACGGCAACAACTTGCCCAGTCTTTTGGTTTAGTGCCACGACCGATGGTTCATTGATGATGACCCCCTTACCACGCAAATAGACCAAACTGTTTGTAGTGCCAAGGTCAATGCCTATATCGTTTGAAAACGGTTTTAATATTTTTGTAACTAAAGACATACTGGCTACTCGCTCAATTCTTCAATGAGTTCAGCTTCGGTTTGTAAACGGGTCTCACCAGTTTTACGAAGTACAACCTCAAACTTTCCTTCTGCAACTGTTTTTTCACTCACAATGACACGAATTGGTATACCAATGAGATCACTGTCAGCAAACTTCTCTCCCGCACGCACATCTCTATCGTCGTAGAGTACTTCAATGTCGTTTTGTGCGAGGGAATCGAAAAGCGCATCTCCCTGTGTTATTACTTCGTCTGAATTTTGAAGACGTATAAGGTGCACCTGAAAAGGAGCAATGCTCTTTGGCCACACGAGTCCTTTTTCGTCTGAGCGAAGTTCTGCAACGGTTCCCATAAGGCGTGCTGGTCCAATGCCGTAGCTGCCCATGATAACATCTTTATCGTTCCCTTCTTCATCTTTATATGTGAGACCGATTGTCTTTGAAAAGCGGGTACCGAGTTTAAAAATATTTCCTACTTCGATTGATTTTACTTCACGGAGTGATTCTCTCGACACTCCAAGATCTGTAAGTACTTCCTCATTCAAAACCTCTTTGTTTATTGCAATACGTTTTTCATCATGAACGTACATGATATCTTCTCCGGCTTCAGAAATCGTCTGAAATTCGTGACTGTATTTTGCAAATGCACCGCCACTGGCAAATGTTTTGTACGTTTCATCTCCTATGCCGACACGAGTAAAAATACGCATGTACGCAAGAGCTACTTCCTCGTAGAATGCATCAAGTCCCTCTTGATCTTTGTTAAATGAGTAGAGGTCCTTCATTGCAAACTCTCGAGTACGCATGATTCCGCTTTTAGCTCGAACCTCATTTCTAAACTTATTCTGTATTTGGTAGACGTAACGAGGAAGGTCACGGTACGAGTGTATGTGATCTTTCATAAGGAGTGTGAGTGGTTCCTCATGTGTCCATCCAAGACCAATCTCAGTTTCGTTTTGAAGCTTTGTCTTAAACCATACATCAACGTTTGCATCATCCCATCTTCCTGAAAGTGACCATGAAGTTTTATCTTGGAGACTTGAAAGGAGAATCTCTTGACCTCCAATACCGTTCATTTCTTCACGGATAATAGTGTTTATTTTATCAATTACTAAAAGACCGAGAGGTAAGAAACTATACACACCAGCCATTTCTTTATGAATGTAGCCACCCCGTATGAGGAGTTGAGCGTTTCGGGATATTTCGTCAGACGGTGCCTGTTTCCTTGTTTTTGTGAACAAAAGTGATTGACGTAGAGCTCGACACTTACTGGTCAATTGTTGTGTGTTTGAATTCATAATTGTACTAGTACACCTAGCCTCCTCGGCTTAAATAAATGCAGGTATTATGCAATCGTACTTCAAATACGCCCTTCGGTCAAAATAGCGTGAGGTACTGTTACTATTTGTCAAAACGTAATGCCTACAAATCAGAGTATTTTAACAACATCATTAAAGGTGACCGCTGCCATAAGTACAAGGAGTGCAATAAAACCAAAACGGTTTAGGTTCGTTGCTATTGCAGGTGGAATGGGACGACGAATGATTGATTCAATAAAAACAAATACAAGTCGGCCACCGTCAAGTGCTGGAAATGGAAAAAGGTTAATAACTGCAAGGTTAAGGGAGATGAATGCACTAAACGTAATGACCCAAATAAAACCGAGCGAAGCGGCATCTCCAACGAGCCCAACTATTCCAACAGGCCCCGAGATTTGTGAAAAATCCGATGAACCTGTAAATATGCCTCCCAAGAGCTCCACAAGCCCCAAGGTGATAGCAATGAGTGCTTCTCCGGTACGAATGAATGCTTGATAGAAGGATTCAAAAAGAGAGTACTCTTTGACACCCGAAAGGACCATGGTAAATCCAGCTGCTGGGATTTCAGGGTTATCTTGTAGTATTCCTTTTTGAGGGGTAACGGTTTTTGTATGCTCTTTTCCTTCACGTACCACTGTAAGCATAACCTCCTCCCCTTCATGTTCACGGATAAATGCAGAAACGGTATCTGGAGATATGGCTTCTTTAGTAATTTTCTCACCATCACTCTCAACAGAGGTTATCTCGTCGTTAATTAAGAGTATTTTACTTGCGGGAGAGTTTTCAAGTACTCCAGTTACGTATAGCTTGACGGATTCGTACTCACTTCGATTGCTTGTGGCATCAAGAGCTGTTGGCATACCAATAACGTACGCAAGAACAAAGAGGAAGTATGCGAAGAGAATGTTCATGAAAACACCTGCAACAAGGACTAGAGCTTGGATATACCGTGGTTGAGCAACAAAACTACGTGTATGCTCATCATCTTTTGCGTAGTCCTCATCTGTTGGGTCCTCGCCCCAAATACGTACAAATCCTCCAAGAGGAAGTGCATTAATGGTGTATTCGGTCTCACCAAACTTTTTTCCGTAGAGTTTTGGGGGAAAACCAATACCGAATTCATCAACACGTATACCTGATTTTTTAGCAACAATGAAATGTCCAAATTCATGGACGAGAATAAGTACTATGAGGATGGCAAGGAATATGATAATGCTCATGTACTACGCATTTAATTCAACGATTTTCTTATTCGCTAATACTTCAAGATTTTCGTTTCCCTCTTTTATTTTCTTCTCCATTTCTTCTTTAGAACGGAACTTGTCGTCTTCTGACATTGCTCCCTCACGTTGTATCTTTTGGATATCACTCCACACTTCTTCACGGTGTCGTCTAATTGCTATGCGGGCATCTTCAAGTTTCGTGTTGGTAAGTTTAATAAGTTGAGCTCTGCGTTCACTTGTGAGTTCTGGGAACGTAACCCGTACACCTTTTCCGTCAGAACTGACAGAAACTCCAAGGTTTGCATCACTAATAGCTTGCTGGATTTGATTAATTGAATCAAGATCCCATGGCGTAATACGAAGAGAGCGAGCATCTTCAATCGTGACACTTCCTACTTGGTTAATAGGGAGTTTACTGCCGTACGAGTCAACTCGGACAGAATCAAGGAGTGCTGGTGTAGCTCTTCCCGTACGTATTCCTGCTAGTTCATTTTTAAAATGTTCTGTAACTTCGCTAATTGAAGCGAGTAGTGGTTTGAAATCGTACATATTTACTATGTTAGTATGATTGATTGTACCAGAAGTTCACACTTTCTAAAAGCGTCCTTTCTTTACTTATATCGTCACAGCAACATGCTCGAGAAGCATTTTGAGTGAACTAGAGGGAGTGTTTAGGTACGATCGAATGAATGCAATTTCTGAGAGCGCCCTTTTATATTTTACGGTGTTTGTATGGGCTACATCCTCAAGTGAGTCTAAAAATATCCGAGCCCCTATTCTATTCTTGTCCTTAATGATTGGTTCAAGGAGAGATACTCTTTCTCCAATCGAAGAGGAGAGAAACCTTGCGGGGTCAATTTGACTTGTTTCAACACTTGCCACTTTCCCTTGGTACTCAAGACGAGACTGGACAGTCTCAAGAAGTGTGTGACGTGATGGAATGATAATGACAAAATGTGTGTTTTCCTTTGGCTCTTCAAGTAGTTTTAAAAGAGCATTTTGGGCTTCGTGCAAAATAGTTTCAATGTGTAGGATAAATACGTTACATGTTCCAAAAGGTGTTTGTGATGCAAGTCTTTCAAGTGTGCGTGCATTGTCTATTGAAAATTTATCGGTTGTGGTGATGTGGAAGTCAGGGTTCCCTACTACCTCTATGCTGAGTGTATCTTTTAAGAATTCTAGTATTTTTGAGAGAGCATACTCCCCTTGTCCTTCAAAAAGAATTGCGTGGTGTAGGTTTTTTTGACTCATATGTAGTGTACTATAGCATCTTCCTTAAAGTATTGTATGCACACGATTTCCCCGAATGTGCCAATATTCCCTCTTTGGTTGTAGGTGCTACAATGTCGCTGTATGAACAATTCGGGTACTCATATGCGCATTCCTCCTCAGTCACTTGATGCTGAGCGCGCGCTCTTGGGAGCTATTATGCTTAAACCCGAATGCATGTTTGATATCTCAGACATACTCTCTTCTGACAGTTTTTATGTTGAAAAACACCGCCTCGTTTTTAAGGCAATGCGCGATCTGTTCTCTAAGAGTGAACCTATCGATGTTCTTTCTGTTTCTGCACGCTTAAAGGCAAACAAAGATATTGAACGAATCGGAGGTACAAGTTATCTTACCGAACTTGTAAATACCGTACCAGCTACGACTAATGCTCACTATTACGCAGATTTGGTGCAAAAAACAGCAACTCTTCGCTCGCTCATTGGTGCTGCCGAGTACATAGCCGAACTTGGTTTTGATGAGAGTAAGGATCTTGAAGAAGTACTCGATGCTGCAGAGAAACGAATGTATGACATAACAAATGCACCAGGACTTCACAAGTTTGTTTCAATGCAAGAATCTCTCGGTGAGGCGTGGGAGCGCATTGAACACCTCCATGAATCAACTGATGAGATGCGTGGTATTCCAACTGGGTTTAAAGACCTCGACAACCTGCTTGCTGGACTACAGCGCTCTGACCTCATTATCTTAGCTGCACGTCCTTCAATGGGTAAGACAGCACTTGCGCTTGATATAGCCCGACAAACTGCGGTTCACCACAATACACCCGTGGGCATCTTTTCACTTGAGATGAGTAGTCAACAGCTCGTTGACCGTATGCTTGCTTCTGAAGCACGGGTTGATGCGTGGAAGTTGCGCACAGGAAAACTTACGACAGATTCAGAGTTTCAAAAGATTCGAGAAGCCATCGATAGACTTTCTTCGGCCCCAATTTTCATAGATGATAAACCTGCTAACAATATTCTCGGTATGCGCTCTGTTGCGCGAAGACTTAAACGTGAACACGGGCTTGGTCTCATTATCGTAGATTACTTGCAGATGATGGCACCGACAGGAAAACACTCAGGCGACTCGCTTGTTCAGCAGGTTACTGAGATTTCTCGTTCGCTCAAGTCACTTGCACGAGAACTCGACGTCCCTGTTCTTGCTCTTTCTCAGCTCTCTCGTGCCGTTGAACAGCGACGTGGTAAACCTCGACTTTCAGACCTTCGAGATTCGGGAAGTATTGAGCAGGATGCCGACGTTGTCATGTTTATCCACCGTGAAGATAAAATGAGTGAGACTCAAGAGAAGAATAATCTAGCAGAGATACTTGTTGAAAAGCATAGAAATGGTCCTGTTGGGAAAGTCGACCTTTACTTTGATGACAAGAAAGCGAGCTACCTCTCAATCGATAAATCAAACTTTGGTGATGTTGATGGAGGGGGTGATTCAAGTGATGATGACTGGTGATTCTTTACAATCTATTACGGAACTTTTACGGAAGTTGCCGGGGATAGGTCCACGTCAAGCACGGCGACTCGCGTTTTGGTTTGTTCAGCAAGATGAAGGGTGGGTGGATTCTTTTGCTCGAGTACTTCTTTCAGCGCGAAAAAGTGTCACCACGTGTGATTTTTGTAAACGGCTATTTCCCAAAGAGTCTTCTTTGACTCTTTGTCCCATATGCGCAAGCAGAGCTCGTGATACGTCAGTTGTGCTTTTAGTTGAAAAGGATGTGGATCTGGAAAATATTGAAAAAACAGGAGCATACCGCGGACGGTACTTTGTGCTAGGGGGTACAACAAGCCCTCTTGATAAAGATCCTACAAAAAAGATTCGCGTTGAAGCGCTTGAGAGAGTTCTCAAGAGTGATACTGAGAGTATTCGAGAAATTATCTATGCACTTTCAGCAACAACCGAAGGTGAAGATACTATCCTGTACCTTGAAGGTCGCCTTCGTGGAATAGTCCATGACAAAAAAATAGTAACAACAAAACTTGGTCGCGGTCTCTCAACAGGTACTGAGCTTGAGTATGTCGATAAAGACACGATGACACATGCGCTAAAAAGTAGGGCGTAAGAAAGTTACAAGTTTAAAGTTTTTTAAACTCGATTATGCGGGATTAAATATCCACAAAATCAGAAGATGCTTTCAACTTGTAGCTTCAAACTTTCAACTCGCTTACATGTACCAGCTGTCGCGTGTTCTATCCAACTGATAATCAACGTTAAATCCGCGTAGTGTTCCTGTGTAGTACGCGAAAAGTTGCAGTGTGACACTTGCTAAAAGTGGGGTAAAACAGTCCTTGGTGTCCGGGATATAGATAACATCATCAGCCAAGGAGCTTATTTCAGTATTTCCTTCAGTTGCAATAGCAAGAATCCCGCCATTTCTCTCTCTGAGTTCACGAACATCATTTTTCATGGCTTCATACATGTTATCACTCGGCATGATAGCAATTGTTGGAAATACTTCGTTTATCATTGCTATAGGCCCATGCTTCATTTCTCCTCCTGGGTATCCTTCAGCGTGAACGTAGGACACTTTCTTTAACTTAAAAGCACCTTCATATGCTGTTGCTATGTTGTACTGCCTTCCAACAAAGAGGAAGTCGTCATACCCGAGGTAGCGTTCTGCCATAAAGCGGATTTTTTCTTTTCCATCAAGAATTTTCTGTACTTTCTCTGGTAAGCGAAGTATTTCCATCGCAAGTTCAGCCCCTCTTGCTTCAGTGAGATTGCGCTGTCTTCCGAGGTAGAGCGCTAAGAGTGCTAGTATTTCAAGTTGACTTACAAAAGACTTCGTTGACGTGACTCCAATTTCAGGACCTGCATGATTGTAGATACCCATTTCAGTTTCTTTCGCGACCGTACTACCGACATTGTTGACGATACCGAGCGTGTGCATCCCCATAAGCTTAGCTTTCCTAAGAGAAGCAATAGTACCAGGAGTTTCTCCAGATTGTGAAATGGCAAGGAGAGCTGTCGTTTCTGGGTTTTGAAGAATTGGTCTATTGCGGAATTCTGAACCATACTCAACTTCAACAGGGATGCCAGCATAGTCTTCAATGAGGAGTTTACCGACGAGGCCAGCAAAGTATGAGGAGCCACAACCTATGATTAGTATTCGTTCAATTTTTGTGAGCTCTTCTTCATGTCGCATGAGTCCTCCGAGTTTTGCGGTACCGCTATTCATTACGATTCTACCACGAGCACCGTTTTCAAGAACCGTTGGGATTTCATGGATTTCTCTAAACATGTGTTGCGGATGCTCTGCAAGTGGAATGAGGTTGTTTTTTAGTGTTGAACCAATTCGCGGTTTGCTTACATGTTCAAATGTGAAAATAGTATATTTTTCAGGTGTAACTATTGCATATTCACCATCTCGTAGGTACACAAAGTTTTGGGTGTGTTCAAAGAGTGCTGTTGTATCAGAGGCAATAAAATGTTCGCCACCAGTTTTACTTTTCCCTATTGCCATTGGGCTCCCCATAGATACTGCCACGATTGTATCTGGAAGATTTTCACACATAACCGCAAGACCAAAGGTTCCCTCTAGTTTTGCTATTGCACTTGTAACAGCTTCAGGGAACCCCTTATCCGAGAGAAGCTCATTTCCTATGAGGTGTGCAATGACCTCCGTATCAGTTTCTGATTCAAAAATTTCACCTTGATCTTCAAGCTCTCTACGAAGCTCTTGATAGTTATCAATCATCCCATTATGCACTACCCAGACATCCTTGTTTTTATTTGTGTGAGGATGGGTGTTGTTTAATGATGGTTTACCATGTGTTGCCCAGCGCGCATGCCCAATACCTGCAGAGGCTTCTGCTTTTGTTGGTACAATCTTTTTTAAGGAAGAACTTTGTCCAACGGTACGGAAAGGGCCAAGTTGAGAAAGGTATATACCGGCTGAGTCGTAACTTTTATACTCGAGCTTTTTAAGACCACCTAAGAGAATTGGCACTGCATTTTTTTTTCCTGTATATCCGACTATTCCACACATACTATAGAGCTAAACTTGACATTACTCATATTCCCTGTCTAATAAAAAGAAAAAACCCGTCTTTGTGGGACGGTTTCTTTCTACTCGAGGTTTTTAACTTTAACCTTTGCAAATTCCTGACGGTGTCCCAATCGTCTTTTGTAACGACTCTTGGCTTTGTATTTTTGAATGAAAAGTTTTTTCCCTTTCCCTTCCTCAATAAGTTCAACTGTTATTGTTGTATCTTTAAGGTATGGAGTACCAACTTTTGTTGAGGTGCCGTTATCAAGAACGAGTACCTTATCAAAAGTGACACTATCACCAGTCTTAAATCCGGATAATTTCTCAACTTTAAAAACATCGCCCTCTGCGATCTTGTACTGTTTTCCACCAGTTTCTACTACTGCAAATGCCATATTTAGTACAGTATACACTAAAAATAATATTTTGCAACCAGAAAACGTCTTTAGTCCTCATGGTCTAGAAGGGGTTTTTCAAGGGTGAGTTGATCAAATGACGTTGAATTTCCTGTTATTTTAAGTACGTCTTTATCTATTTTCCCAAGCTCTTTTTGGGCACTGTTGTAGTGGTTTACAGTAGTACCAAGTGAGTTTCCTACTTTTTTAAAGTATTCATCATATGCCTTAAGGTGCCGTGCAAGAGATTCAACATTTTTCCCTATTTGTTTTGCTGATTCCTCAATACGGAAAGCTCGAAAACCGAATTCAACTGTTTTAAGGTATGCAGCAAATGTTGTTGGAGATACGATAATGACGTTTTTATCTCGATACGCATAGTCAATGAGTGAGCGAGTATTTACCTTAACGGCCCCAACCTCATTAACCAAGAGATCGTAGTAGATTGCTTCTGAAGGAATAAACATAAACGCGAAAGGAAGAGTCCCATCTTTAGGGCGAATGTACTTCGCTGTTTCATCAATACGTTTCTTGAGATCACTTGTAAATTCCTTTTCAAGGTCACTTTTGCGAACTTCATCAGTTTCTTCAATCAGTCGTCGATAGTTGTCGAGGGAAAATTTCGCATCAACGGGAATTAGACCGTCCTTCGTGTGAATGACGGCGTCTACCATATCACCTCCTTGAAATTGATACTGAAGAGCGTACGCAGTTGGTGGAAGCATATTTTCAATGACGAGGTGAAGCGATGCTTCGCCCAAGTTACCTCGCTGTTTTTGGTGTTTAAGTACTTTCTCTAAACTTTGAAGTTGCTCTGCGACAGAGAATACTTGTTTTGATGATTCTGAAACCTCAGACACTTGTCGCACCACGTTTCGAAGTTGCTCGTTAACTTCTTTATTGATACCTTCAAAAAGTTCACGACTCTCTCGAAACTGCGCGCGCGCCCCTTCATTACTTTCTCCAAGCCGTTCGTTTACTGAACGGGTGAGGTTGTCGAGTTGCTGTTGCAGGAGGAGAAAACTGCTTGAGTCTTCCTTTTTGTTTCGTTTTGTGAGAAGTATGTATACTAGAAAAACGTTGCTCACGACGAGCACTACAAGTATGCCGATTACAAGTGGGTCCATGATGTAATACTACCTCTTTTCTCCTCCTTAAGAAACTATACAATCTAACTTTCTTTTTTGAGAGGTTTTTCAAAAAAGAAGTACTTAATTGTTTCAATAGTGAGCAGGTTTGTGATGCCAACAGCAACGAGAAGGACTATTTCAAATGGTGCAAGTGGCGTTATTGAGAGGAGTGTCATGAGAGGTTTCCATGTAAGGGACAAAAGGAGGAGTGAAATACTAACCATAAGAGCAACAAGGAGGTAGCGGTTCGAGAAGAGGTTTATTTTCCAGATAGGTGTATCGAGTGATTTAAGTGAGAAGCTAAAGAAAATTGCATCGAGTGAAAGAGCGGCAAACATGACGGTGCGAAGTTCTTCATCGGGAATCCCTGCGCGGTACAGTGCTAGGTATATAGTGACAAGGATAAGACCAGTAACAACAGAGAGAAGGATGATAAGTTTCTTTAACTCTTTTGTAACAATGTTTTTTGCTACAGCACTCTTCGGACTCCGTTTCATTGCATTCGGATCCTTACCTTCAAATGCAAAGGCAAAGCTCATCAGTCCCTCTTCAACAATGTTAGCCCAAAGTATCTGAGCAGGTACGAGGGGGAGTGGCCCTCCGACTATGAGCGAACCGGCAATGATGAATATTTCACTAAACGATGTCGATAGAAGATAGGCAACAATCTTTTTGAGGTTATCAATGATGCGTCGGCCTTCCTCTATTGCACGTACAATGACACTAAAACTACTCTCTATGAGCACTAGGTCGCTTGCTTCTTTTGCTACCTCCGTTCCCGACCCTACCGCTATTCCGATACTTGAAGCTCGGAGCGCGGGAGCGTCGTTAATACCATCTCCAGTCATGGCTACAACTTCCCCGCTGTTTTTGAGAACCTGAGCTATGCGAAGTTTTTGACTAGGTGTTGCACGAGCTATGACACGTACTCGTTCAAGTTTAGCGTAGAGGGCGTTATCGTCGAGGTCGTCTATTTCTGAACCACGTATAACAAGTTCATCGCTTGTTTCGGTGATGCCAACTTTCCCAGCGATGTGGCGTGCTGTTTCTGGGTTATCTCCCGTGAGCATGATGACACTTGCTCCTGCGCCACGTACTTCTTCTATGGCACTTCGTACATCGCTTCGAATCGGGTCTTCAAAAGCAATAAAACCAGCAAATACGGTGTTTTTAAGGAGTTCCTGCGCGGACTCAATGTCCTCAGGGAGTTTATCGATTGATGCATCGCGATATGTAACGCCTATGAGTCGTTTCCCCTCTTGTGCTTTGACGAGGAGTACTTCTTCAAGTTTCTTTTTCGCTTGTGCTGTAAGTTTCTCTCTCTTGTCGTGTACTCGAACGTACTGTGCTGCTTCAAGTAGTTTTTCAGGTTCGCCACAAATAATGAGTCGGTTTATTTTCTTCTTTGGATTTTTATGGAGAGAAGCGCCGAAGCGTCTATTTGAGGTAAATTGAAGGTAATCAAGTCGTGGGTACTCAGCTAAAAGCTTGTCTTGAGAAATGCCAGCTTCAAGAGCTGAGAGGACAACGGCTTTCTCTATAGGGCGACCATGTACGGTGAGTTTTGCGGGAGCATCTTCTGCCTCTTCGATGAATGCGTCACTCTCAAGTACCGCAAGTTCAAGAGGGAAAATATTGTCTTTAACGGGAGCTTCGTACCCTTCTTTTATACCATCGAGACTATAGAGAGAGGCGAGTTTCATCTTTGCTTCAGTAAGTGTGCCAGTTTTGTCGGTGAGGATAACCGTAGTTGATCCCAGTGTCTCAGCGGCAAGGAGATTTCGTACAAGTCCCCCTTGTTTTAGTATGGCTTCCATACCAATAGCTAAAACAACTGTGACAGCGACAGGGAGACCGGAAGGTACAGTGGCGACCGCTGTTGCTATAGCTATGAGTATCATATCGAGAAGTTCTCGCTGTTGAATGATACCGAGAATGACAATGAAGATGAGTGCTGAGTACACTACGGTAGCAAGAAACTTTGTGAGGTGGCGGATGTTTTTTTGGAGTGGAGATGCTTGCTCTTCAATCGAAGTGAGCGAAAGGGCGATTTTGCCAAGTTCAGTGTGTTTGCCAGTAGAAACGACAACACCCTTGCCGTACCCAGACTCAATGAGAGTCCCCATCCATACCATATTTATGCGTTCAGCTAAGGATACTCCTTCTTTTAGTGTTTCAGTTGATTTGGATACAGCGAGCCACTCACCCGTAAGCGCGGCTTCATTTACTTTGAGGTCTTTTTCTTCAACAATGCGAATGTCTGCAGGCACAAAGTATCCTCCCTGCAGGACGATGCAGTCTCCGGGGACAAGGTCTTCGGCTAGAATGTTTTGGCGCTTCCCTTCACGGAGTACGATAGCTCGTCGTACTTGGGAAGCGTTTAATTTCTCAAACGCTTTGTTAGCACGTTCTTCTTGGAGTGTGCCAATAATGATGTTTATAAGAAGAGCAATAAAAATAACGAGAGAGTCTATGTGTTCTTCAAGGAGAAAGGTTACGATACCTGCTAGAAAGAGTATCCAAACGAGTGGATTGTTGAACTGTGCGAGGAGTGTGTCAAGGATAGAGCGTTCTTTTTCCCCTACCAGTTTATTTTTTCCGTATACTTTGTGTCGTCTCTCAACTTCATGGAGTGAAAGTCCGTTAGTGTAATCAGCCGCAAGTAAGCGTCTTGCTTCTTCAAGGGATACAGCTTCCCATGCTTTTTGTGAATGAGCCATTAGTCTAATACTACTATATACAGGTAGCTGGTTACAGTTTTTTCATCAACATGTTTTTCTTACTAGTGCTGTGTTTCGATTCCCCGTATGGTATACTTTTTACATGACCTTACAGCAAAAAGTTCGTGAAGATATGACGCAGGCAATGAAAGCGAAAGAAGAAGTTCGCTTGCGTGTATTACGAAGTCTCCTTACCTTATTTATGCAAGAGCTTACAGCAACAAAGCGCACACCACAGGATACGCTCTCTGATGAAGAAGTACTCACTCTTATAAAACGTTCAGTTAAACAGCGTACTGAAGCTGCTCTTCAGTTTAGAAACGGAGGTCGTGAAGATTTGGCTCAGAACGAAGATGAAGAAGCAAAAGTACTTACCACTTACCTACCTGAGCAGATGAGTAAAGAAGAGATAGAGACAGTAGTGCGTAGTGTTATGGAGAAAATGGGAGTGACTGATAAAAGTGGTATGGGAAAGCTTATGGGTGCAGTGATGGCGGAAATAAAGAATAGAGCTGATGGTAAGGATGTTAAGGAGGTTTTAGAGAGTATATTACAATAAAAAAATATGAGTGAAGGTTTTGCAGAAAAACATATTGGGACTGGAGAAGTAAAAAAGAATTTAGCAGAGGTAGATAGGACATCTCCACAGTGGGTAAAGTTCCGTAATGAACATCTGAAACAACTTCAAAAAACTTACAATGGTTTATCTCCTGATGGAGATCCTATTACAAAAGAGGAGCTTTTCTACGTTGCTGAAAAATATGCAGATTCTGACATGAGATCTTTTATGAAGTTGAAAGACAAAATGGACTCACTTAAAGGTAGGGATAATTAAGTATATTACACGGTACTTGCATCTTTAATATGGAACTCACCAACCTGCGTACGTCGCAGGTTTTCTAGTCGCGCGGGGTACCCTAATCTGTTACCAAGTTCACGTGCAAGTGAACGTATGTAGGTGCCTGACTCGACAAAAAATTCTGCGCGGACAAGAACTGTATCCCCTCTCTTTTCTATACCTAAGAACTTTGCTTGGAAAATTTCCATTTCCCTCTGTGGTGGGGTAACCTTCTCACCTCTGCGAGCTTTTTTGTAGAGCGCTTCCCCTCCACGTTTTACTGCTGAGTATATTGAGACAGGTAGTACATGCTTCCCTTCCAAACTCTTGAGACAGCTCTGTACAGCTTCTTCATCTATATTTGTGATAGGGGTTTTCCCCACTATCTCACCCTCCGCATCGTCAGTAGTTGATTGCTCGCCGATACATATTTCTGCTTCATAGACCTTTGTGAGTCCTACGAGGTGTCGGAGCTGTTTTGTTCCTTTCCCAATACCTACAAGCATGAGTCCACTGGCAAGTGGATCAAGAGTTCCTGCATGCCCCACTTTCTTTTCATTGTATGCGCGACGCACTCTTTGTACTACGGCAAAAGAGCTGATGCCTTTTGGTTTGTCTATGAGGATAATAGTGTCACGTTCCATACGTATAAAAACTTCGCGTGGATACACTATACGGTATCCACGCGAAAAAAATCAAACTCGTCCTACGAAAGAACACAATCCTTCAAAAACTCACGTAAGTATTGTTCAAACAAACTTGTGTTGGTATCGATACCTATGTAATCTGTACGACGTTTCGGTCGAGAAATTTCAAGCCAATAAGGTGTTTTTGTTGAAGGTGAAAAGTAAAACAATGCCTCAATAAGTACGTTTTTTACATTTTCAATAAAAACTACAATTCGATGTACCAGATGTCTTATGGATTTGGGGCGACAAGGGGTCAGTACCTCCTCTTTTATGTTTGGAGCTTCCACATTAAAACCAATCAATGGATCTGCACCAAAGAATTCGTTAAAAAGGAGTAGTGATGTTTCGGATGAACTCATAATCACTGACAATTCAGGTTGGTTGTTCATGATATCCTCGTTGCTTTCTGTTGAGAGTTTTGAAAAATGATCAATTTCCTTATTTAAGTATATATGGATGTCGTATTTGTATCACTATTTGTTATGTGGACATACTGGTAAGACCCCTTGCGCAGGTCTTACGCAAGGGGTCATTTGTTCGCCACACAGTGTGGCATTTGGGTGATTGGGAGCATTGCCCCAACCTCAACTGCGTGCCTCTGAATCCATGTTTCGATGAGGAGTTTTTTTAGTTCCACATCGGTAACTATTTTGATAACGCTTTCGAACTGTTGAAAATCCTCTTTAAAGAAAGGACTTTCAAAATACGGAAAGAGTTTCAAAATGTGTGTTGAGACCAAGAGGGCTGATTTTGGCACAGATCCTTTCAGAAAGTGAAGTAACTCATCAATTTCTACACTGTCTTCTTTCCTACACAGGAATGGTCTTAAAGTGATAACAACAAGAACAGCTCGCAGTGAAAAATTTCTTTTTTGCACTTTTGTTTCCTCCTATTTATAAATTTTTATTTATAAATAAATATCTTAAAATAATATACGATATATTGTTTAATAGTCAATATTGCTATATTCAGTTAATATTGTGTAATTATTTTCCACGCAGAGAGGTATTTTCGCTTTGCAAATGGTGATTCTTAGGGTAGAATCATGCAGGTACGGCCTCATCGTCTAACGGGTATTGGAATGAAAAGCAAACTGCTTTGCTTTTCATCCGGTCTGAAGCGTAGCGGAGGAATTGCCAATGTGTACGATAGTACACAAGGCAATAGGGTAAACCCTTTCACGTAGTAATCGGAACTGAAATTTGTACGATTCATAGACTCTTAACAAGCAAACTGCTTTGCTTGTGTACAAATTTCAGGGTCGAAGGTACTTAGTAAAATTTGTATATAGAAAAAAATTTTACTTAGCAATTTGTGACAGATTCCCAATCGAACCTGAATAGTTTAAAATATGCCAGTTACTGGCCTCATCGTCTAACGGTTAGGACATCACCCTTTCACGGTGGTAATCGGGGTTCGATTCCCCGTGAGGTCAC
>CAYWWH010000011.1:0-12539 GCA_964462155.1 uncultured Candidatus Saccharibacteria bacterium
TATTTTAGCGATATGTTACGTATTTACGAGATAATATATCTCGGGAATACGGTATATTTATGCAATATTTGAAAATATCTTAACTACATTATTAGTTACAAATATAACTGATTGATTAAAAATATACTCTTTATCTGTACCATCGATTTCCTTGACCACAATGGGATCATTTCTAACAAGTGTAATAAAATTTGAATGTAGTGCCAGTATATCGAACTTTCCACTTGAGTTTGTTGAAGAAACAGAGAGTGCATCCCCCTCCCAAACAACTTCATTTGCCTTACTAATTCTCACCTTCAGTACTTGTTCAGTACTTTTTTTATTTTTCATGATATTTAAATACCCTTCAAACCATCGAGAGACCCTATATACAGGAGGGATGATGCCGGTACCTCGTCCATTTTCCCTTCCAGTATTGAACGAATATCTTGTACTGTTTTTTTTCTCGGTACAAACTCACCATCACGACCTGTTTGAATTTTTGCTGTATAAAATGGCTGTGTTAAGTAGTTAAGGATTTTTTGCCCTCTTTCGTAACTTATCCTATTTTCTGCAGAAAGCTCATCTTGCCCCACAATTGATACTATTCTTTGCAACCTTTCATACTGATGAAGAACTTCCATTGCTTCCGTGACCGTCTTATAGTGATCTTTACCGATTATCTTCTCATCAAGGAGAGTACTTCGTGAACGAGTGTAATCAACAGCTGGCAACCTTCCTTGCTGAGCAACGGCTCTGTTTAAAATAACTATTGAATCTACGTGAGGTAGTGTCACTGCTATACTCGGATCTGACAACTCATCAGCAGGGAGAAACATCGTTTGCACTGACGTCACCGAATTTGACTCAGAACTTTTCAGCCTACTTTCAAAACTAGCGATTTCAGACTGGAGAGTTGGTTGGTAGCCAAATTCTGAAGGAATTTCCCCCGCAAGTATTGAAAGTTCACTTCCTGCCTGTAAGAAACGATATACGTTGTCAACAAAAAAAAGTACATCCTTTTTTTCCTCATCTCTAAAATACTCAGCGAGAGCTGTCGCACTCCACGCTGTTCTGAAGCGAATTGCAGCATTCTTGTGGATGTTACCAAGAACCATGGTGACCTTGTCAAACAATTTATTATCTTCAAGCCATTTCCATAACTCATACCCCTCTCTCGTGCGTTCACCTATACCCGCAAATATTGACACTCCTTTATGTCCGGAAATCATGCCCCGCAACATCTCGGTTAAAAGCACTGTTTTCCCAACACCAGCACCACCTACGAGTAGAATTTTTCCACCTCGAAGCATCGGGGTAAAGAAATCGATTGCTTTTATACCAGTCTCAACTAGCTCTCTTTCAGGTATTTTTTCATATGTTTCTATCGAATTTCGGTTATGAATTGAACGCCAAGACTTTGCCTGTATTGGACCCTTCCCATCTTCAGGGTTTCCGAAAATGTCCATAGCTCTTCCCAACACCTCTTTTCCTATCGGTATTGTTATCTCTTGGCCTGTTGAAAGTATCCTGTCGCCACGAGACACTACAGTATTTTTCCCAAGGAGTAAACACCGTAAAACCCTATCATTCTCATACGCGTACGATTCAAGTCGTATGAGAGGATCTTTTTCAAGATATAGTAACTCTCTAAGGGGTGGGCGGTATTGGGAATCACAAATAACAGTGATTACTTGACCATGTAAGTCTCTGACTCGTCCTACCGGCCTATGAGCTGTGTTTGTCTGTCGTGCCATTGTATATAACCAACTATTGTCTCAAGCATTCTTCTACTTGAAAACGATGTATAAACTTTATTCAACTTGCGCAATTCGACCTTCACAAGTTCCTTAGCATTTTGATCAGCTGTATCCATCTTAACCAACCTCGCAGCTACACGAGATATTTGGGTCTCGAGTAGCAAACGCTCAAACAAAAAGTACCGTACCTGACTATCAAAAAAGACAACCATTTCTGATAAATCCGGTTCAAACAAATACTGGGGCAAGTCCTCGTTTACTTTATCAAGCTTTTTTTGAGTGGGTCTATACGATATATCAACCATCTCGACATCCTGTTTAAATACGCTCGTAAAGGCAGGATAAAAGATATACACGTGTCGGTACTCTTTAACCGTATTCATAAGAAGCGCGGCCTCTTCCGCAGAAGGTGTATCGTCTTTAAAAGACAAAAACTGCATGGATTTCCTTTTCTGACTATTCCCTAACCAAATCTTCTTTCCCGTGTCACCAATCACCATGCAGTGACACTCAGAGTTTGTACCCTCGGTATACTTTTTCATTACATCATTATTTAATGAACCGTAAAAATGCTTATTTGTCGTATACGCTACATACAAATCTTTTTTGTTTTCTAGGATTGACGTATCAACTTTATTGACGACCGCGATACTCCAAACCAACTGAAATAATTCTCTCAGCTCTGAATAAAACATATCATTCCTTTCAAACTTTTTTCTAAGATTTTTTAGTTCTATGGCGCTAATATCGCGCAAAGCGGCAGTAATGTAACGTGCTGACTCTATATCAACTATTCTCTGTTTTTGTTCTGTTACTCTTGACATAGTTTATTTAACTCGGGAACCCTCTTTTCGAGTATCGAAAGATACTCTTGGAAACCTTTCTCAGAGAAAACACTCTCTTTCAGTTCCTTAAATTTCTTGTCTGTTTCTATCGCCTTTTTTAAGGTGTCAAAATTCTTTGAGAAAAAACCTGCGTCCCGTTTCGAAGACATACTTGTAAATACCAAGGAAAGTAAAATCGCCTGTGTCTCTACATCAAGACACTCTGTCTCTTTCTGGTTCAAGAGTGCACGCACTGAGGCGCTCATGGAAATAATGCTTTGGGTTGATTCGGATACCTGTGTACCAAACTGCATGTACTTTTCCTGTTCCTTAGCATCTGAGAGGAGAGATATTATCGCCGTCGATAACTGTTTCTGAACCATTGTCTGTGTGTGTTTACCTACGCGAGTCACTGATTCATCTTCAAGAACAGGAGGAAAAATACCTCTTGCAAAAAGTTCAGAAGAAAATGCGTAATGCCCATCGGTCGTACCCATGACATTGGTCATTATCAAGTCCGTCGTACTTTCAATATCAGTTTGAAGAATAGGCAGGAGGGTTATCGATCCCTTGTTGAAGAAATTTCCCGCACGTTCAATGAGATGAGCTTGCTTGTAAAAAATATCACCTGGGTATGATTCTCTTCCTGGGAGGTGACCTTCAAGGAGTGCAATTTCTCGTAAGTACTTAGCATGGGTATATAAATCATCAAAAATCAAAAGCACGTCTTTACCTTTTTCACAGAAATACTCTGCAATATGAATACCGACGGCGGGAGAAATTGTTATGAGAGGCGCAGGATCTTCAGACGAAGAAGCAAGTAGTATAGTATACTCACTCGTTTTTTCATTGAGCACTTCTTCCACCAGTCTTCGCACATATGCAACTGGCTTCCCTATTGTCACGTAAATACAAACGAGATCTAAACTACTTTGGTTATGGATGACATTTTTACAAAACGTTTCTATACCACTTCTCACTGAACCCATCACAAGCTGTCTTTGACCTTTTCCGAGCGGTAACACAGTATCTATCACAGAAAAACCCGTTACAAGCTGGTGTTCAATCGGTTTTCTCTGAGCTAAATCTCCCGCATCTCTCTCAAGAACCAAGGGTAGATTCTTGGGCGGAAAACCACCTTTCCCATCAATAGGATCTCCAAGAGCATTTATAACTCTCCCAAAAAGGTGCTCCCCGATTGAGAGCTGGTTTGTTTGTGGGTACATTTCATACTGCTGACCTGGGTGGATCTCCATTGAATCAAGTGACATCGCCTCAACAGCATCATGAGATAAAGCAGTGACGAGTGCCCGCTTACCATCTTCATTGACAATAATGTCATGCACCTTAGCAGAAGGTAACCCCTCGATAGAGATGAGGTAGTGTTTGTTTGCGCGCACTATACCAATTTCTTTTTGAAGTTTTGAATTACCTAACATGTTGGGTATATGTGTTAAATGTATTTACCAGAACATCTCTCTGTTTATCTATGTAGTACTTTAATGAAATATCATAAAACATATTCTTCCAAACCAATCCACACCCGCCCGTAGCTCGAGGATCAATATGTAAAGATAGTAAAATATTTGGTTGAACATTTTCTCGAAACCATTTACCAAACCCTTCAATTTGTTCAGAAGAAAACCGAACAGGAACATAGAGTATAACTGAAGGAATGCCAGAAATATCTTCTTGAACCGTATTCAATGTCTCAAATACGACCAAGGGTTGTATTTGAGATGCTTCAAAAGATGCATCCCACTTCTCTATTGCACGAAGTGTGTACTCTTCGCACTCTCCACCAACAACCTCTAGCAATGTTACCGACTCCTTACCGGTGAAAAGCTTCTCATTATAAAACTTTCGCATTAATCCAATACGCTCAACCAAGTCATCGGTCGTGTACGTATTTTCAAGCATGATACTGATGATTTTTACTAACATACCTAAACAAAAACTCCACGCTTTTTAGCCTCTTCCAAAGAGCGGTATACCAAATCTGCTTGGTCTTGTAAGGAAAGTTTTTTCTGCAATGCAATTTGAGCAGTTTCCTCAATAAGAATTAAAATGCGCTCATTGATTAACCTCATTCGAGCTTCCCTATACTGCCCAAGCTCTTTTGTAATCGACGTAAACTCTTTTTCAAGATTCACTTTCAAGACCTCATCAAGGCCTTTTGCCACATTTGTGACTGAACGGGCTGTTTCTTTGCCAATTTTCTCCATTTCCTTACGAACAATCTCCGCATTCTTCCCCGACTCATTTACCGCTGCTTCCTCAAGTGCCAGTGCCAAATGTCGAATACCTTCTTCAACGTTTTCAATCTCGTATGACAGTCTCTCAAACAACGTACTTGACTGACTCGTAAACGAATCCATACTTTGCTTCGCTTCATTCGCGTTTAAAGACACTCTTTCTTCTATGGACTGGAGTGATTCTACAAAACGACTTGTCGCCCGCATATGCTCTTTCTCAATACCGTACGCTAATTCTTTTATTGTTTTTTCAAGCTGAAATCGGTACGCATCCAAGAAACGATTGAGACTCTGTTCATCTTCGTTAAGTGCTTTTATTCTTTCTTTTTCGATATTACTTCGAAGGTGACGGGCTTCTGCCATTGCCTCTGTAACTATGGTATGAGCTCTATCTTCTGCATTAAGAATCAGCTCCTCAACTTTTTTTGGTGTTAGCGTATTTCGTTCCCTGAGAGCAAAGTACACAAGACCAATAAAAAGCGCCAAAGAAACTATGAGCGAAAGAATTGCAATTAACTCTACTGCACCAAACGATGAGGCGGAACTCTCAAGGAGGGTGCTCATATCAATATTTTGTTGGTACGCTTGATTCATTGTTTATGGAAAAAGAATAATTGCAATTGCTATAGCTAAACCTGCTCCGGTGACAAGAACAATGGAAAGCACGTTCCATAATAAAATTGAACGGATTTGTGAACGTGCAAGAGGATTCCTTCCAATTGAGACAACACTCTCTTTAAACGTCTCACCAAACCTACCCACAGAAACAAGCATCGAGGAAATAACAACCATTGCAGCTAAGAAAAACCTAAAAATTTTAAAACCCGTAACCTCCTCAGGAGTTGCTTCAAACCCAAGTCCCTGCTCTTTTATGAGGGCTTCTAAGCCCTTTGTTCCCGAGGCAACAAAGTTAGCTCCTTCTCTCGTTAAAAACGGGCCTATTCTTAAGGTTATAGTTACCGTACCCAATTTAACCTCTCGATCCCCATACAGCACCGTTTGCCCAGTATACCTTACCGGCTCTAACGCAAAACCAAGTATGTAAGGAGCGTCTTGACGTGATGTTTCTTGTCCAATTCCCGGTATTGGGGAAGTTGTAATCAAGTCTCCAGCAACTATTTCACCTCCAAGGTCAGACACGTTTACAACAACTTCTCCGTACCTAACAACCGGTCGGACATTTTCAGATCGTGCAGTCTCTGAGTCCATGTACAGAACCGGGTCATCTACTACTACACCAAACATGGTCTCGTCAGAGAATGATCGACTTGCTCGATACTCATTTTTTTCAACATTGTAAGAAATAATATCTTTATCGTTAACATGTCCCTCAACAGTCACGGGAGATGCGACGGTTGCGTACTCTTCACTCTGAGCAAATACAAAAAAAGGTGTCACAGATACAAGTGACAAAAATAAAAGGACTACAGAACTTTTTTTCTGTACTAACATACTTCTAGTATACCAGTTCCGTACCTAAATCTAGTTCACATAACTGTGAATAGTTTTAAAGAGAAAAAATTATATATAAAACAACAAGGATGGTGAAAAGCCCTATTCCTCCAATGACTGGGATCATTTTTGAACTCTCTTCATGAAACTCTTCTCCACCGCCTTCCTCTTCATAGTCGTACTCATCGTACTCATACTTCCGACTCTTATCATTTTCAATTACTCTTTTTTGAGGAAAAGTATCAACCCTCTTTTGAGCAACCATCCTACTGTGCGATGGAGTAACGATACCATCAACAGCAATAACTCTTTGAGTTATCGGACGCATAGCTCTCTGTTTACGAATTGTCACCCTTTTAAAGGATTCACTGGAATTTTCATTTTTTTGGAATGACTGTCCTTCAACCTGTCTTGCAACCCTTTCTTCTTCTGTTAATACCCTAGCTGGTTCACTTAAAACCTGTTCATATCGAATATCTGAACGAACCAAAGAATCACCCCTCTTGTCTTGTATTCGGGGATATAAATCAACCTCAGTATCCGGACCAATGTACTCCACATCACTTTCTTTTTTCTTTTCCTGTACAGTGTTAACAACAGGATTAGACGAAATATCTATATTTATATTAATATCCGAGGTTTCTTTTTCTTTTTTTGTGTACGTCTTCTTTGGTTTTGTTAAGATATAATGCACAGATAACTTATGCTTGTTAATTGAATCTTCTTCAATATACCAACTCCTCCCAATGCGCTTTGTTTTAATTTTCCCTGCACGAGCTAATTGACCAACATAATCTTTTGTATACCCAACCAAACGAGCGGCTCTATCCGCTGAAATGTACTCTTTCCCATCAATTGTAATACTGTTTTCACTCATACAAACAGTATACGACGATACAGTGCCACTGTCTCACAAGTATATGTGGAAAACGAGAAATATAGATATTTCCTAATTTTTTGATAATTCAATGATAAGTATTCTGAGTTTCTCGGGATTAGCTGAGCCCTTTGTTGCTCTCATGCATTGGCCAATTAAGAATTGAAGTGACGCTTCTTTCCCGTTTCTATACTCAACAAGGACTTTTTGATTTTCATCAAGTACTTTTTGTATTATTTCTCGTAATGATGACTCATCTGAAACCTGTATCAAATTGTTCTCCCTTGCGATATCCTGAGGTTTTCCGCCATCCAGTACCCAAACAGCTAGTATATCTTTTGCTCCACGAGAACTGACACTTCCAGAGTGTATCATTTTAATCAATTCAGAAAATTCTTGTGGATTCATCTCTGCCAAGCTTTTCCCTGAATAACCAGACTTACTAAGCAAACCCTGGATATCTGAGGTGATATAATTTCTCGCTGTTTCAAATTCATTTTTATCTAAGTAAGTAATTACTTTTTGATAGAACACATTCAATTCAATATTCCCCACAAGAAGTTCAATGATTTGATCACGCAACCCCTCGTCTCTATACTTATTTCGCAAAGTATTTGGAAGCTCTGGAAGAGTATTTGTAATACTCTCTTTTTCAAATCCCTCAATGCTTGAAAGGTATAATTTTGGGAGATCTGGGTCTGGATAGTACCTATAATCATGGGATTCTTCCTTGAGACGTTGAGAAAATGTTTTTTGCTTGTTCTCATCCCAGCCACGAGTCTCCTGCACTACCTTTTCTCCCCTTTCAAGAACCTCGATTTGTCTTTTTATCTCGTATCGAATTGCCTGTTCTACCGCTTTAAATGAGTTTAGGTTTTTCACCTCAACTTTCGTTCCAAAAACACCATCCTCACGAGAAACAGAGACATTTGCTTCAATTCTCATCTCACCTTTTTCAAGATTTGCATCACTGGCACCTAAGTATAAGAGGATTAAACGAAGTTCCTTAGCAAAAAGCACGGCATCTTCTGCTGAATGAATAACAGGATCAGTGACAAGTTCCATTAATGGAACTCCGGCTCTATTGTAATCAACTAAACTACCTTTCTCAGTATGTATAGAACGTGCGGTATCCTCTTCAAGGTGAATTCTTGTTATCGAAACGTTATTAATATACCCACCGCTTATAAGAGGGTACTTATACTGACTGATTTGATAATTCTTAGGAATATCAGGGTAAAAATAATTTTTCCTATCAAATTCGGTAAAATCAGCAAAGGAACCAGAAACAGCAGAACCAACTCGAAGAACGTGGTGCATTGCCTTTTTATTAATCACTGGTAACGTCCCAGGGTGTGCCATGCAAATTGGGCAAATGTTTATATTAGGAGTTACTTCGTTTGGATTATTCCGACAACCACAGAACATTTTACTATCTGTTTTTAACTCAGCATGAATCTCAAGACCAATGGTAGGTGTATACATAAAAATTTCCAATTATCAAAATACAATACAGTAGAGAGTTGTTGCTTGCAATTATTCAGTATTCCTCAACAGATCAATTAAAGCATCCATAAAATTTTTAATCGAAACATCATCAATAATACTTACAACAGCTATCACATCTTTCTTAATATCTCTTTTAACCTGCACTATTGCATTATCGACAGCTTCTTTTGAAACAGTATCGGATTTCGTTAAAACGATATATTCCTTTTTATTCTTCAATTCATCAGAATATTTTGCTAATTCTCCTGATATTGTCTTATAATCCTCAATTATTGTATCTCGTTCTAACGAGATACAATGTAATATCACGTTTGTACGAGTTATATGTCGTAAAAACTTGTGTCCTAGACCTTTTCCTTCTGAAGCTCCTTCAATTAACCCCGGTATATCGGCGAAAATATAACCGTGATAGATGCCGAGATTTGGGTCTAGTGTTGTGAATGGATATTCACCAACCTTTGCACCAGCATTTGTAATTGTATTAAGTAAACTGGTTTTACCCGCGTTTGGTAATCCAACGAGTCCGACATCTGCTATCAGTTTTAATTCAACATGAATTGATGTTTTTTCACCTTCCCTTCCTTTCGTTGCATGCATGGGTGTCTGGTTTGTTGAGCTTTTAAAATGCTCATTTCCAAAACCGCCATCTCCTCCATGCAAATAGACGATTTTTTCACCATCTTTAATAAGTTCAATTTTTGTACCTGTTTCTGTATTGGTGACTACTGATCCTATAGGTAATTCAATTACAATATCTTTACCATCTTTCCCATGTTTTGAGTTTCCTTCCCCTGGCGCCCCGTTAAAGGCCTCGAAGTGCTTTTTTCTCGAGATTCTTCTGAGTGCAGTAATATCTCGAACAGCTTGAATAATTACATCACCCCCTCTTCCTCCATCTCCTCCATCCGGACCTCCTTTTGGTTTAAATTTCTCCCTGTGCCAATGCACAGCCCCGTCACCTCCCTTACCGGCTTTAGCCGTAAAACTATATTCATCAATGAATGCCATATGTACTTATGTTATTTTTTGGACAAACCAACTTACTGTTGAAACAATAAGTGAGCCAAACAAAGCTGTTAAAAATCCTTCTATGTGTATACCCGGAGTAAAGTAATCAACAAGCAAAAATAGTGACGCATTAACGACAAAGATAAATAATCCGAGTGTTAGAATTGTTATCGGAAGTGTTAGAACGAGGAGTATAGGCCTAATGAGTATGTTTGCCACTCCAAGAAATAGAGCGAAAATCGCTGCATCTGATAACCCATCAATATGTATTCCCTCAAGTAACTTTTCTGCTATGAAAAGACCCAGGATAACCGCTAAGAAACGTACAAGGTATTTGTTCATACAACAATACTACACAAAACAAAAATAGTTGCCAGTCTTCCCTGTATAGAACAAAACCTGCTCTTTATATAGAAATTAAAAACACTCACATTGTGTGTGAGTGCGAATCTTCCACTTCATCTATTACTATTTTTTATAGAGACCAAATGCTTCCATCTTTTTAACAAACGCTAGTAGCGTGTGAACGTACCCTGCATGACTCCATACAAGAGGCATGACGGAAACTGGTTTTCCCGAACGTGCATCTAACTGCTCAGAGAGCATACCGCCAGTATTTGCCCTCTCTAAAACCCACATAAGTGATGGGAGGAGCGCCATGAGCTCTTCCTTATTTGAAGCCCGCTCAATTTCATACTCGGTAAACCATAGTGTTGTAATAATCCATGGGTTGCCCTGCACTGTATCATCTATTCTAAAGTACCTGTCACCCTTATACCGTACGATACCTCCAATGCCGACATCGACGGAGAGCTCCTTCTTCATGTAGGATGCTATGTACTCAAGCTTAGGATCGTCTGCGCTCAAAACTCCAAAACGGTAGAGGCCATAGAAACTTGAAGCATCGGGGGTCATGTCAGGGACTGGTAACCCACTCTGATACTCGAGAGATTTAAGCACTCTACCATCTGCTTGGATGAGCTTCGTGAGAATACCCTCCTTCACTTCAAGAGCTGCAGCTTCCCATCTTCGTCGCGTAATCTCCTTGCCCAACACCCGAGCAAAGTCAGCTGCAGCTAGAAGCCCTGCGTAGACTGTCGATGCTGTATAGGTAAATATGCCGAAACGCTCCTCCCAAAGATCATGACTCGGAAGAGGTAGCCCAGACTTTTTATCTCTATACTGACTGAGGAATGTTCCAACTTTTTTTATGTACGAATTATACAATCGTTCGATGAGTTCTATGTCATGTGTTGCTTTATAGTACTCATGAAGCGTGACGAGGGTTATTGCTGTCTCATCTTCTTGTATAGGAGGTTGCGCTCTGCCGTTCCTTACCCATGGATGCCATGAGCTACCAAGAGACTTATCAGAACGATACTTGTGTAACAAGTATCCATCATCAGTCAAAAGATCGTTACAAAATTCTATAAACTTGAGTGCTGAGGTAGCATGCCCTGCTCGAATGTAAGATGAGGTGATAAACGCAGCATCTCGAGGCCAGCAGTATGAGTAGGTATCACGACCATTCTGAAGAATAGACGAATCACCCGATGCAATTATCGGTCCTCGATTATCTGTATGTGCTCGCATAACAAGGAGCGAACGTCGGTACAATTCTATTAACCTCGTGTCGAGAGGGCAGTTCTTGAACTCATCTAACTCAACCCACGCCTTCCAAAAATCACTCGTGGTCTTACGCAAATGCTCTGGACCTCTGTTTAAAATATCTCGATGGTACTTCTCCACCTGCCTATACGTCTCACCACACGCTATCCAGTATGAGACCACGCGCGTACCTTCTTTAGGTATGAAGAGAGAAATACCGATAACCGAATCTACACTTCCATGCTCTATGGCACTCTTGGAGAGCACTCCATCTTCTGCGTCTCTCCACGTACCTTCCTTACCTTCTATACCAAGAAGGCCGACACTGTAGTCTTCAAAAAACGCATCGTTACTTTTTGCTGAAATTGCAAAAATACGCCTTCCCTTGTAGTGCACAATCGCATGCAACTCCGGTGAATAGTACCCCGTATCTCCATGCCGAGACTCGCTTATATGAAACTGTTGATTAAAAAAAAGTTTAACGACCCTGTCTCGTGAGTCGGTGTTTTTTACTTCAACATGCCGTACGTAAATATCATGCTCGTTGTACACTATATCTGAAAAAAGGAGCTCAATTCCCACTTCCCTATGCTTCGCAGTCACTGTGGCAACAAACGTATCGGGAGCATAATCAATAAAAATATCAAATCCACCCTGAGACAGCCAATGCATCTGCCCATCAACAAAAACACCAATGCGGTGAGCAAGTTTTTCACCGACATGGTTTTCAAGTCCAACGTACGGAAAGTGGAAATCACGCACTTGACCAAACTCATCATAACAGACGAGCATATTCCCGTTTCCGAGTACTATTGAACGCGCCATATGAAAATGTTACTACCTACTGCACTACGCACAGGTACATTTCTTTGACAAAAAGCGAATAGCGCCATCACGAGATTTCACTAATTTGAGACCCGTCGCTACTTCAGCATCCTTGAGACACTCTTTTACCCATTTTGCAAAATCGTTACCGTCACGTTTTGTGTGATATACGTATTGCTCGTCAGACATTTCTTTAAATGCCCTCAAGAGACCATCGAGTGAATTTACAACTGGACCGTTATTAACCCAGAACGCATGTGTCGCTGCGCATTGCACCTCACAGGAACACGTGGGTTTTTTTACGCTTTTCACAACCTTTTTTGCAATAGCTTTTTTGGCTGGTGACACGGTCACTTTTTTCTGAACAACCTTCTTTGGGCTTTCAGTTACTTTTTTTGTTGGCATATACTTACTTTGTGCAAGACTTACGAAAACGAGTATA
>CAYWWH010000011.1:12639-20283 GCA_964462155.1 uncultured Candidatus Saccharibacteria bacterium
TACTTTTTTTGTTGGCATATACTTACTTTGTGCAAGACTTACGAAAACGAGTATACCACATGAGTATTTCCATTTTTATAGTCGCTACGCTCCTTAAAAATTAGGTCTTACTTCATCGGAGCTCAAACAAAATGAAACGAGTTGTATGAAAAATACTACGAGAGTCATTTTGTCCAGAGTAACGATGAAATGTACCGTTTTCGTAAGTCTTGTTATGCTTTTAATGCTTGTAATACCCCCTTCGCCTTACTTGAGATCGACTCCCACATCGTGCGTTTTTCTTCTCTTGGAAGAACGTGGGCTCGTAAGCGTACGTCGTTCAAAACATTCATGTATGAAATGAATGCTTCATAGGGGGATTCGTAGGGATTAAAATACGCATGCACATCACCATCTTGAAACCACTTCGTGCACATGTAGTAAAAATGATCCGATGTTGAAAGACGTCGCCAGTCTCGCAAAAGCGCTGGATCATTTGAACGCTTAACAACCGGTTCAAGCTCAAAGAATGCTCGGAGCGCATCGTGCTGAATAGGATTAGACATCCACGCTGAAAGATCTCGCTCCATATCTGCCCAAGAAACATAGTTAGGTGCCTCTATCTCTCCAACGCTCTCAAATTTTGCAAGTGCCTCAGTAGGGGTCACAAATGAATTGTCGGGATGTCTCAAAACTTCCCGAGGAAGTGCACGGAGAAAATCAAAGATTCCCGTATCTTCCCACTGATGTTCTCCAAACGTCTCATAGTCCATAAAAAGGTTGATGACATGACCATCTCCATTATGAGCATTAACCCATTGTGTAAACTTCTCTGTCGTAAGAGGCCATTCTTCCCACCCCCGATTTGAGAAACGGAATGCAATATCATCAGAAAGTTTGTAGTGCTTTAAGAGCAACTTAAACGTTGGATCTCCTTTAGAGTGGTACACGTACGTCGGTTTCCTCCACCCTAAGAGGTGATCAGCACCTTCGGCTAGCATGCCAAGGTATCCCATGTTGGAAACCATTTCAGCAATATCATCCCTGTAAATGAGCTCAGTATTTCTAAACACTATCGGACGCACTCCAAAGAGTCGCTTCACAAGGTCTGCATGCATACGTACCTGTTCACGAAACTCATCCGGTGAACGCAAGAAAGAGAGTGAATGGTAGTACGTCTCAGAGAGAATCTCCACTCTTCCCGTGTCAACGAGACGCTTGAATGAGTCAATAACTTCTGGTGCATGCTCTTCAAACTGTTCGAGTGCTATACCTGAAATCGAAAATGAAGCTTTAAATTCTGGATGATTCTGTAAATTCTCAAGCAACACTGCGTTTGCTGGTAGGTACGACTTACGTGCAACTTTAAGGAGCACTCGTGCATTGTTTGTATCCCGTTCAGCTGAGTCGTTAAAGTACTCGTGATCTTTCCCTATATCAAAAAACTGATATCGCTTAATGCGACGAGGTTGGTGGACTTGGAAATAAAAACAAATAGCACTCATACACGAGATAATTTTTTAACAAGATTCTTGTAAACCATAATACAGCGTCGTGCTACCTTGCTCCAAGTCTGTGCACGAGCTTCGCGCCCTCCTTCTTGTACTAATGTCTCTTGTAAGCTTGGATGATCAAGAACGGCGATGATCTTACTTGCCATAGCGGAGACATCCCAGAAATCAACCTTGAGCGCATTACGCAACACCTCAGAAACGCCTGACTGCTTGGAAACGAGAACCGGAGTTTTATTGAGAAGCGCTTCTAGAGGCACTAAACCGAAGGGTTCTGATACTGAAGGCATAACAAAAAGATCTGCAAGTGTATAGAGGTGTGCAAGCTTCTTCTCACGAGTAAATCCTGTAAAGATGACCTTATCCGAAATCCCGAGGTATGCTGCTCTATCAATAATTTGCCGTTCCATATCTCCTGAGCCCGAAATAACAAAAAGTGTTTTTGGTCTATGCTCGATAACCTTTCTTGCTGCCTCGAGGAAATAGTCAGGACCTTTCTGAAGAGTGAGACGTCCCACGAATAACACAATACTCCACCCTTTATCTTTAAAGTGTTTGATATTTTCTTCTGTCTGAGACACAACAGCACTGTCATCTGCATCAATACCATTATGGACGACTTCAACTTTGTCTGGATTAACCCCATAACGTTCAACTATCACATTCTTGGTATACTCTGAAACGGTAACAACACGATCAGCTTCAAAGAGTCCCCGACGTTCTATCTCATGGATAGAATTCTGAGGTCTATCAAAGCCCGCTCTATCAAACTCTGTAGCGTGCACATGGACTACGAGAGGAGCCCCAGTTGCCCTCTTTGCCGCTATTCCTGCGGGGTAACAAAGCCAGTCATGTACATGAATAACATCTGGCTGATGTTTAAGTGCAATGAGAGGTGAAAGAGCTGCATAACGCAACACTTCGTCGTAAAGACTTGGGCCATACTGGAGTTCCGGATACTGCCCTTTAAGAAATCGTAGTCCCTGCTCGTTTATATATCCAGAGGCAAAGCCAAATGCCTGCGTACCGTCAAGAGGATTTGCTTCATCTGCAAAGACGACCTTTGCTCCGGACTCTTTTACCGGATACTTCCTCGGGAGAACAAATGTCACATCGACACCTTCCTGCACCAAACTACGCACTAAGCCATAGCACGCAATACCAAGACCTCCGCTGTTATGCGGTGGAAACTCCCAGCCATACATGAGGACACGCATTGTGGTACAAGACGACATACACTCTTATACAGAGTTTAATCGCATATACACCATTATACACAAAAGCACCTGAAAAAGGGCTAAAAAACTGTGTATAATTCAAAACTCAAAACGAGGGCGATTGAGCCTTTATTTCGAAACTAATCTCCACGTTCCGTTTTTAAGCAGTAATTCTGCCTTTTTATATTTTAATTCCTTGACTTCCTTGCCATCAGTTATTGTAACTATATCATTGCGCCCAATTTTTTCTTCTGCACGTTGCACGACTTGAGCAGGTTTTCCACTTCCATCCGCTCCTCCTACTGCTCTTTGCGCTAGCGCACTCGCACGCTTCATACGCTCTTCCTCAGAGAGGAAAGCGCCTGCCCCCATTTGTGGAATACTTTCAGCTACCCGCTCCCGTATACCCGCTTGGAACATCTTGTACATCCGAAGTCCTTCTTTACGATACTCAATCAAAGGATCTCGCTGTCCGTACGCTCGGAGGTTTACCGAACTCCTCAAGTAGTCCATCGTCTCGAGGTGCTCAAGCCAAAAGAAATCTATGGTTTGGAGAAGTAAGCGTCTCACTGCTTCGTAAAACTCAGTTTCCCCAAACTGTTTTTTCTTTTCTTCAACAACGGCTCCTAATGTTACGTCGAGTTCAACACTTTCAGTGAGAATAGTGTCAAGAACTTCCCGCTCACCGCGTAAGACCTTACGACGCATTGCGTACACTGATTCACGTTGCTGACTCAAGACATCATCGTATGCCAGGATGCGTTTTCGAGAATCAAAATTAAACCCTTCTATCCTTCTCTGCGCAGTCTCGAGAGAGTTACTTATCATCTTGTGCTTAATCGGCTCATCTTCACTCGACGTCGCTTTTGTCATTATCGTTCGTATCATCTCATTGTTTCCAAAAACCCGCATAAGGTGATCATCAAGACATACGTAAAACTGGGTCTCTCCTGGATCCCCCTGACGTCCAGAACGACCACGGAGCTGGTTATCAATGCGCCGTGCTTCATGACGCTCTGTACCGAGCACAAAGAGTCCTCCAAGAGATTTCACCTCTTCATACGCTTCACGAGAGAATATACCTCCCCCAAGCTTGATATCGACTCCACGACCTGCCATGTTTGTTGCCACGGTCACCTTACCCCTCTCTCCCGCTTGTGCGATTATTTCTCCTTCACGTTCGTGGTTTTTTGCATTCAAAAGTTCGTGAGGTATACCTTCCTTTTTTAGGTACGTTGAAAGCTCTTCGTTTTTTTCAATTGACACTGTACCTATGAGGACTGGTTGCCCTTTTTCATGAAGCTCTTTAACCTTGCGTGCGATTGCCTTCAACTTCCCTTTTTCATTTACAAAAATGAGGTCTTCTTGGTCTATCCTAGCTATTGGCTTATTTGTCGGTATCTGCACGACATCGAGCTTATACACACTATAAAATTCCTCTGCCGATGTCTCAGCCGTACCTGTCATACCTGCAAGTTTTTCGTACATACGGAAGTAGTTTTGATAGGTTATCGAAGCAAAGGTTCTACTCTCCCTCTGAACTGAAAGACCTTCTTTTGCTTCAACAGCTTGATGAATCCCCTCTCCCCACCTTCTCCCTGGTTGCATACGCCCTGTAAACTCATCAACAATCACAACCTCTCCATCTCGAACGACGTAGTGTCTATCTTTTTCAAAAAGTGCTTGTGCACGAACCGCAGTCTCAAGGTGGTGCACATACTTTATTCCTGCGTCAGTATAAATATTATCAACCCCAAGTTCTTTCTCCGCCTTTTCGATACCAGCATCTGTAAGTTGAATAGCACGGTGTTTTTCATCTTTCGTGTAATCCTCATCGAGAACCATCTTTCGAGCGATTCGAGCGAACTGGTTGTAGAGATCGCCTGATCCCTCACTCGGAGCACTTATAATAAGAGGGGTGCGCGCTTCATCAATAAGAATAGAATCTATCTCGTCTACTATAGCGAAGTGGTGTCCGCGCTGGCGGAGGTTTACGACGTCGTACTCAATATTGTCACGAAGGTAATCAAAACCAAACTCAGTATTTGTCCCATAGGTAATATCTGCTTCATACGCTTCTCTGCGAGTGCACGGTTCAAGGAATTCATAGACAACTTTAAAAGAACCCGTCTCATCTCTTGTTTCATCTTTCTCTCCTCCCTCTTGTAGAGACGCATTGTAGCGATACGATGCCTGCGTGTTTATGACGCCCACACTAAGGCCAAGGAAAGAGTATACCTGACCCATCCACACCGCATCGCGTCGCGAAAGGTAATCGTTAACAGTAATGACGTGTACTCCTTTTCCTGTAAGTGCATAGAGGTATGTCGGCAGTGTCCCTACGAGTGTTTTACCTTCTCCAGTACGCATCTCTGCAATAGCGTGACGGGAAAGCGCTGCTCCACCTAAAATCTGAACATCGTAGTGCCTCTCTCCTAGTACGCGCTTAGCCGCCTCACGAACAACAGCAAATGCTTCTGGTAATATATCCTCAAGCGTCTCACCCTCTCCTAGCCGATTTTTGAACTCCTCTGTTTTAGCCCTTAAAGATTCATCAGAAAGTGTTGAAATTGATGGCTCAAATGTAGCAACCATCTTAACGACACCCGAGAGCTCGTCAAGAATTTTTTTATTTGTGCTATCACGAAACAGCTTCTTTAATGAAAACATGGAGGTGATTGTACCATGAAAAAACACCCCCGTCAGTACGTAAAAAATACGAATAATACATAACAGTAAGTCAAAAATTCTTACAAAAACGAGTACAGAGGCGCACAAGAAAACATCACGAGCCGTACTATAGGTACGATGAAGGGTATTTTACGCAGTGCAATGAAGAAATGTACTAGCAATAATCATTATGGACTTACGTAAACTGATGCAGTTCAAGGAAAACAAACAAATTAGAGTGAGCTGTACTCGAGATATATGACAGAACTTTTATAAACAGATACAGTTCGAGGCGCACAAGTAAAATACTCTGAGGCGTACTTATGGTACGGTGAAGAGTATTTTACGCAGTGCAACGAAGAAATGTACTAGCAACAATCATTATGGACTTACGAAAAAAGATACAGTTCTAGGAAGACGAGACAACGTGATGCGAGCTGTACTCGAGGTACAGTGAGCAACACGTTGCGAAGTCTGACAACGAAATGTGCTTTTTTCGTAAGTCCTCCCATAAAAAGGACTACCCGCCTTATAGGCGGGTAGTAAAGACTCTATATAGTCAGCGCAATTTAGCGCTTCTTAGTCTTCTTTGCAGCTTTCTTTGCAACCTTCTTTACGGTTTTCTTTGCAGTCTTTTTTGCTGCTTTCTTTTTTGCTGGCATGTTATTTTTTGAAATTACTCGCGTGAGTAATGAACGACGTCGACCGAACTGAATGTTCTTACATCGTTCGCTTACTACTATTATCATGTAAAAAATTTCACAAACAAAGTTGTTTGTGAAATTTATTGTGGATAACTAAAAAATAAATTTTAATTATTTTTATCGACGTCGAAGCTACTCTTTTCTATTTTTTACAACAACAACTTCAGGATGAATCTTGATACCCGTCTTCCGCTTTACGTCTTCAACTATTTTACCCGCAAAGAGTGTAAGCTCTCCCGCAGTTCCTTCTCCATAGTGTACGAGTACAAGCGGTTGTTTTTCGTAGCACCCCATATGCACTTCTCGCTTCCCCTTCCACCCAAGACGCTCAAGTATCCAAGCGAGAGGCACCTTAACAGTGTTTTCATCTACATCATAGCTCGGTACAGTCTCGTTAAACCATGTCGTCATTTCTTTAAGGTGCGTACGCGTGATTATTGGGTTTTTAAAGAATGAACCTGCCGTACCACACTCGGTAAGACTTGGGAACTTTTTCTCTCGGATTTCATGTATCGCATCACGTACCTCTCGTACTGTAACATCAGTACGAGTACCGAAGTATTCACGAATATCTTTATAGTCGAGTCTTGGATTTGGCTTTGTCGAAAGGCGAAATGCGACTCGAGTCACTATATAGTCTCTCCCCTCTTTGTGTTTAAAAATAGAATCACGGTATCCAAAAGCACATTCACGTACAGAAAGAATATGCAGTGCAAGTGTCTCTTTGTGTAATACCTCAACCCAATCGATAACATCTTTAACCTCAACTCCATAGCTTCCGATGTTTTGAACAGGAGAAGCACCAACCGTCCCCGGTATACCTGAGAGGTTTTCGATCCCCCATAGTCCTTGCCCCACCGACTCCTCGACGAGCTGATCCCATACCTCCCCCGCTCCCACGACAACTTTCGCATCTCCTTTACTATCTTCCTCGTATGCTCGTCCCAGTATCTTCATGTGAAGCACGATACCATCCCACCCCTCATCCGGAAAAAGAACGTTTGACCCACCTCCGAGGATATATACGGGAAGATTTTTCTCTTTCGCAAATGTTAGTGCCTCACGAAGTTCCTCAACAGAGTGAACAGAAACAAAAAAACGCGCCGCTCCACCGAGGCGCAATGTTGTGTAGTTTGAAAGAGGAACACCTTCACGTACTTCCATGTTGTATCTTATGTTTTAGGTATATCCAGTATGGAACGCCGGTGCTTGCTCCAAAGAAAAACTTATATGTGAGTGCCGCGGCGCTCCACACTGAATACACTTCTACAGTATAGCACTCTCACCTATAAAAAACATGCACTCTTTTTTAGAACCATTAAGCTATTAGGACTTAAGCAAACGGATGCACCACAAGGGCACTTCATTTTTGTAACGCCTACGGCTAACAAAAATTGGTCGTACTTCTAGGAAAACGAACAAAATTGAGTGAGCTGTACTCGCGGTACAGTGAACGATATTTTGTGAAGTTTGACAACGAAGTACGCCGTTTCCGTAAGTCCTATCGAAAAACGTAAATTCCCCCAAAGGGGGAATTTACGCAGTTTTTCTTTGCTAGAGTTT
>CAYWWH010000011.1:20383-22308 GCA_964462155.1 uncultured Candidatus Saccharibacteria bacterium
AAAACGTAAATTCCCCCAAAGGGGGAATTTACGCAGTTTTTCTTTGCTAGAGTTTGCACTCTGGCACTCATATACTAGTATAGCATACTTTAAAAAAAACACAAGAGGACGTACACAAGTAGCGCATTTCATCGTCAAACTTCACAAAATATCGTTCACAGTACGTATAGTACAGCTCACTCTATTTTGTTCGTTTTCCTTGAACTACATCTACTTGTGTACGTCCTATTTAAAGTTACTTCTTCGCTACGGGTGCTGGTTTTTTTACCATCTCTAAAAGCAAGCCCTCGCCACGCTTTTTTACTACCACCTTCATGCCCCCTTTCCACTTCAACTCTCGTAAGAGCTCAGCAGGTAAGGTAACGGTCGTTGAACCATTCGCCTGCTTCTGGATTTTACGGACATTCACTTCTTCGTTTTTCTTTTGCGCCATATTTCTATATTTATTACTTATTAATTTTTATACTGCATTTTAGAACGTATCCAAACGGATGAAGTTCGAGGCGCCCGAACAAAATGGAACGAGTTGTATGAACAATACTACGAGAGACATTTTGTGAAGGGCAACGAAGAAATTCGCCGTTTAGATATGTTCTACAATATTACCATCCACGAATCTCTTTAATAAAGGTATCCATCTGTGTTGCGTACTCAGGGCTCAACTTCTTTATCTCTTCGAGTATTACTATTGCCTTATCTTTGTTCCCCATTTCCTTATACGCCGCCGCAAGAGAAACACGTGTCTGCATATCAGTCGGGTTAGCTGCGACTCGTGCTTCAAGTATCTGTGTCACTATATCGTAGCGCTTTGCTACAGTCCACTCGTTAAAGAGCCTACCGTCATCCACTACCGCCGTTCCATAGTGCTTTGTAAGTAGATCAACCGCTTCTTTATCTCTCCCTGCACGAATGAGGGCAAGTGCGTAGAGCTTAGATGCCTCTGTATAGTTTGGCTCAACCTCGTACGCACGCTTAAAGTACTCGAGTGCTTCTTCGTTCTTTCCTCGTACGAGGAGCACCTCACCAAGCTGGAAAAGGGCAGATTGCTTACTTGGAGCTAACTCAGCTACCTTTCTATATGTAGCTTCCGCATCATCCAATCTCCCATAGATACCATAGAGTGACCCCATGAATAGTCGAAGACGAGCAGACTCTGGATTCCTATCTACTTCACGCTCAAGCTCAGCAATTGCAAAGTCGCGGAAGGCATTTTTTGTATCTTGAATAACTCCTTCTGACTGATTTATATTTGCAGCCATTTGTGCTATTTGCTCACGAGCCTCCTGCCTTCCTATGTGGTCGTACGCAAGTGCTTTCTTGTAGATATCTAAGATGCTTTCAGGTGAGCGCTGAACTCCTTCCCCGTTTGGAAGCTGTCTCTCGGGAGTAAGAGCTGTTATGAGCGTTGTCGCGGTCTTAATACCAGGAATGTTTACGTACCAAACGAGGAATGCGGTAACAACTATAACAACAGGAAGAGCTACTGAGGTGACGGTCTGCTCTTCCACCTCAAGGTCTCCCACTATCGGCTTCCTTGACTCCGTCGATCTCCAGTGGAAGTACGAAAGTACCGAGAAGAAGAGAATGTAACTAACAATATTATCGAACACAAAGAGGTTGTGGAACATGTACGCAGCAAGAAGTCCTGTCCATAAGGAACGCTCCGTAACACTAAAAGAGTGATCGCGTTTTTTAAGGAGAGAACGAAGTGCATCAAGACAGAGTATGCGCTTGAGCAACCACTGCTTTTCTTTACCATCAAAAGACCAGAGGTGTACGAGAACTGACGCGGGTATAAGGAGGTATGAGATGAGTCCTAAAAATCCCGCAGCAACCAACCAATCAAGGAAGATATTGTGTGTACGGTCAAACCATGGCTCTTCAGCGTACATACCAGGATCGAAGTGCTTCGCAAAGACGTACTC
>CAYWWH010000012.1:0-21383 GCA_964462155.1 uncultured Candidatus Saccharibacteria bacterium
TTTCTTCGTTGCCCTGCACAAAATGTATCTCGTAGTATTATTCATACAACTCGATTCATTTTGCTTGGGCGCCTCGAACTACATCCGTTTTCGTAAGTCCTTAGCATACTAAACGATTTTTTTATGATAAATAGAAAGAAGGTTAAAGAAATACAAAAAGTGGTATGGGCTCATTATGAAAAAAATGGTCGTCATACTCTTCCATGGAGAAAAACAAAAGATCCATATCGAATACTTGTATCAGAAGTGATGCTACAGCAAACGCAAGTAGCTCGAGTCATACCAAAGTACCAAGCATTTTTGAAACGATTCAAGACACTTTCTGTACTCGCAGAAGCACCGCTTCGTGAAGTGTTAGTCATGTGGCAGGGACTTGGATACAATAGGCGAGCGAAAGCGCTCCACGAGCTTGCAAAAATCGTTGTGAGTGAACATGGGAGGAAACTTCCGAAGACCTATGAAGAACTTGTTCGTCTGCCGGGAATAGGACCATATACCGCTTCAGCGATATGTGCTTTTGCGTACGGAATAGCTCGACCAATGGTAGAGACTAATATACGTACCGTTCTCTTTTACCACTTTCCGTTTTCGAAGGGTGCTGTGAGTGATGCTGAACTTTTGCCCATAGTGGAAGAAATGTTAGATACTGTAAAACCACGTGACTGGTACTATGCACTCATGGATTACGGCACTTTCCTAAAAGAGCAAGGTGTTCGAAGTAATGCAATGAGCGCACACTACACGCCTCAAACAAAGTTTAAGGGTTCAGAACGAGAGATCCGTGGGGCGATACTACGCCACCTCTCAAAAGTAGCAGAGGAAGGGGAGAAGAATCTTGTTCGAGCACTACCTTTCAATGTGGTGAAAATTCGTACACAACTTAAGAACCTTGAAAAAGAGGGAATGGTGCGAAAAGTTGAGAATCACTGGAGCTTGTAAGTTTTACTCAAAGAAATCTCGCAAAAACGCCCATACCGTATCCGTCTCCATATTCCAGGTATGAATAGTGTCAAAGCGTTCGCTTGTATCAGAGATAGGGTGGAGGGATACGTTGTGAACAGAGTCTCGCACGAGGAAGATGAAATCAGGTGAGTAGAGGAAGATGGCAGCATCTTTACTTTCAACTAGTTTTGCAAAATCAGAGTAGAGTGTTTTTTTCGCCTCTTCGTCTCGCTCAGTACGCATTTTCTCAAGGAGCGCATCGGCTTCAATATCAGCAAACTGTGCAATGTTAAGACCTGGATCATTCCTTTGAGAACTGTGCCAGAATGCGTAGAGGTCATACTCATGACCCACCACCATCCCAAAGAGGAGGGCATCAAATCGTCGAGGGCGGAGAACAGTTTGCGTTAGGTCAGTTGACTCAAACAGTTTTACATCAACCTGTGCCCCAAGTTCATTCCAGCTGTTTTGTAGTATTGTAGCTGTTTCTGAGAGTTCTGGAGTATTCACGGTGCTTAAGGTAAAGGAAAGTGGAATAGCTTCTTCACCTTCTTTTTCTTCAAGAGAGTAGATGTGAGTCTCTTCTCCCATTTTCCAATCTTCCTCCTCAAGTACTTCTTTTGCTTGTGAACGCCTTGCCTCAATACTTAGAACTTCAGAAATTGTTTCAGGGTTGTTTAGGTCTTGGGTAGTGGTGCCACTGCTTCTAAGGGGAAGGGGTGAAGAGAGTGGAGTTGCATACCCATGGAAAATTTCACTCAGTATTTTTTCCTTGGGCGCTGTAAGAGAAAGGGCCTTTCGGACTTCGTCTTTAAGAAAGAGAGGTTGCTTGTTGTGATTGAAAAAAACGCCGAATATTCTTAAAAGGGGAACACGGTAGACAGAGGTTTCAAGGGCTGGATTTGTTGTAAGAAAATTCTCGAGGAGTGAAGGAGTAATGTTACTTAAGGCGATAATATCGCCTTTTGTGAATGCTTCGAGTGCTTCCTCTTCGCTGTTGTAGAGATTAAATACAAGTGTATCAATGTACGGTTTTGAAAGCGCATACTCCTCAAATCTAGTAAGTGAGTATGATACAGGGATGCCAGACTTGTCTCGCTTCACTTCTTTTACTCGGTATGGACCAGATCCTACAGGGGTTATGTTGAATTGGCTAAAAGGAAACTCTTCGGCGGTTAGGCCACTCCAAATGTGGGCGGGGAGAATACCAAGTGTGAGATTGTCGAGGAAAGGTGCGTATGGCTCGGGAAGAGTAAATTGTATTGTTCTATCATCCACTTTCTCCACCTGTACTCCATCCCAATTTGCAAAGAGAGGGCTTCGTACTGAAGCGTTTGCAGCTTGTTTTACGGTAAATACGACATCTTCAGCTGTGAGATGTGTTTTATCGTGGAAAGTGAGGTTGTTTTTAAGTATAAAAGTATATACGCGTGCATCTTCAGAAATAGTGTAGGATTCGGCAAGTTCAGGAATCAGTTTCCCTTTGGCATCTCTCGTGAGGAGTCCAGCGTACACGATGGAAGAGAGGTCATGGTCAGCACGTGAGATGGCGAGAAGTGGATTTATAAAACGTGGAGTTCCAACCAACCCCTCACTGTACGTTCCACCTTGTCGAGGTATTTCTACAAGCACTTCACTATTTGCTTTGTAAGCAAGGTAGGTAGTGCTTATAAGTATGAGTATAAGAAGTGTACCAACTATAATCCTCTCAAAAGGACTGAGTGATTTGAGGGTGTTTGAAATCGACGTCGATTTTGAAAAGTTCTCCATGGTACAAATAAAACGTGCAAGAAGCCCGTGTGCAGAAAGGTAAAGGATTGGACAGCTTAGATGAAGAGCGTTAGGAACGCTGTTCCGGCAAAAAGAATGCCGAGGACAAACGTCGCTCGAAAGAGTGTTCTCTCAGCACCACGTCGTGTGTAGAATGTGGCTCCCATAGAGTCACCTCCAAAAGCACCACCTACGGACGACCCTCGTGTCTGCAACAGTATGGCGGTAATCAAAAAGATACCAAGCGCTACTTGCAGGTATGGAAGTATTGAAGCAATGAATTGCATGGGAAGGATATTACACCGAAAAACTGTTTGTGACAATAGTCATGTTTGACCTTTTTTTTAAAAATCATGTATACTATTTCCCGACCTTTAGCTGTGTTGTTGGGTCAAAAGTGACCCATGGCATGGTTTTTATTAATCATTAAGTTATTCACTATGTCAAAAGAAGTAACAACTAAAGTAACCATTCGTCCACTTGGCGATAAAGTTCTTATTAGGCCTCTTTCAAATGAGGAGCTCGGGACACGTTCACCCTCAGGAATTATCATCCCTGAAACCGTGGATCGTGAGAAAAACGACAGAGGAGAGGTTATTGCGGTAGGTCCTGGAAGGTGGGATGAAGATGGAGAAAAGCGAATCCCGATGAGTGTCGCTCTAGGGGATAAAGTGATTTTTCAATGGGGAGATAAGGTTGAGTACCAAGGAGTTGAGTACTACCTTGTTTCTGAGAACAATATAAGTGCGGTCATTGAGTAACTGTACGTAATTACCAGTAACTAAAAAGAATACTATGGCAAGTAAAAAAATAATTTTCGGAGAAGATGTACACAAGTCACTCAAACGTGGTGTCGATGCTGTCGCAAATGCTGTTAAGGTAACTATCGGCCCTCGTGGAAGGAATGTTGCCCTTGATAAAGGGTACGGTGGTCCAACGATTACTAACGATGGTGTCTCTATTGCTAAAGAGATTTCACTCAAAGACAAGTTTGAGAACATGGGCGCTGAGATAGTTAAAGAGGTTGCAACAAAAACGAATGACACTGCAGGAGATGGTACGACAACAGCAGTCGTATTGACTCAAGCTATTGTCACAGAAGGTCTTAAGCGAACAGCGCTTGGTGCGAATTCAATGAACGTTCGACGCGGTATTGATGAAGCGATGAAAGATACCGTTGAAGAGCTTAAGAAAATGGCGAAAGCTGTTAAGAGTAATGACGAAATACGTCAGGTTGCTACGGTTTCCGCTGAGAGTGAAGAGTTAGGAAAAGTTATCGCTGAGACCATAGAGAAGGTCGGAAAAGACGGTGTTGTGACCGTAGAAGAGAGTCAGTCATTTGGTATTGAGAGTGAGGTTGTTGAAGGACTTCAGTTTGATAAGGGGTACGTATCTCCGTACATGGTCACAAACCCAGAGCGCATGGAAGCTGAGTACCGCGAAGTCCCTGTTCTTTTAACTGACAAGAAGGTGTCGACAGTGAAAGATATTCTTCCACTTCTCGAGCGACTAGCACAAACAGGTCAAAAGAACCTTGTTATTATCGCTGACGATTGTGACGGTGAAGCTTTAGCAACGTTTGTAGTAAACAAACTTCGAGGCGCATTTAACGTTCTCGTTGTTAAAGCTCCTGGGTATGGTGATAGAAAAAAGGACATGCTCCAAGATATTGCGATAACAGTTGGAGCTCAGGTCATCTCAGAGGAGCTTGGTCTTTCCCTTGAAAAAGCTGATGTGGCACACCTTGGAAAAGCATCTCGTATTGTTTCAACCAAAGATTCAACCATCATCATTGGTGGTAAGGGATCAAAGGAAGAGATTTCAAAACGAGTTGAATCTCTCAAAAAGCAACTTGAAAATACTGACAGCAAGTTTGATAAAGAGAAGCTTGAAGAGCGTATCGCTAAACTTGCAGGGGGAGTGGCAGTTATTCGAGTAGGTGCGGCAACAGAGACTGAAATGAAGTACCTTAAGTTAAAGATTGAAGATGCGGTGAATGCAACGAAAGCTGCTATTGAAGAAGGTATAGTGCCAGGAGGTGGTACAGCGCTTGCTAAGATTGCGCATCGGCTTACTGACAAAGTTGCTGACAAGAAGGGTAATGCGGAAATAGCTGCAGGGTATGAAGTGATGCTCAAAGCTCTCCTTATGCCTCTCTACCAGATTGCGTACAATGCGGGAAGGGAAGACGGAGCCATGGTTGTCGTAAACAAAGTAGCGAGCGAGAAAGGAAACCTTGGTTTTGATGCTGTGACAGGTGAGTATATAGATATGCTCGAGCGAGGTATCGTAGATCCTGTTAAGGTAACTCGTTCTGGAGTTCAGAATGCAGCGAGTGCAGCCGCTATACTTCTAACAACTGAAGCTGCAGTTGCTGAAGAACCTGAAGAGCATAAGCATGAAGGTGGTATGGGAGGTATGGGAGGAATGGGAGGAATGGGTGGCATGATGTAAGATTTGGACTTACGTAAACGGCGCCTTTCGTTGTCAAACTTCACAAAACGTCGTTCACTGTACCGCGAGTACAGCTCACAACACTTTGTTTGTTTTCCTAGAAATGCATCCGTTTACGTAAGTCCAAGAGATTAGGTTCAAAAAACAAAACCCGCATTTGCGGGTTTTGTTTTTTTACTTTCAATTTGTACTTCTCTGTTTACCAGCGTCGGTCTTCTCGAGGTGGTCGTGAAGAGCGGAAGCACTCATTACATCGTATAGGACGGTCACCTTTTGGCTCGAAAGGAAGTTGAGTTATTTCCTTTCCACATCCTGAACAAGTCCAAGAACCTTCTATCATAGGCCTGTTTTGGCGTGGACCTCCTCGTGTTCCACCATTAGCTTGGCGACTAGCACGATGACAGTCGAGACATTTGAGTGTATCTAACCTGTCTTCTTGTGGTTCAAAAGGAAGCTGGGTAATTTCTGCTCCGCAGTCGGAGCACTTCCAACTACCTTTCACCATCGGTCGAGGTGAGCTACCGTTACTATAAAAATCATTCATGATTACGATTACTTTTACGTTTCTAAATAATACAGGCCACTTATATTAGAGGTACTCTAACGAGAGTAGTACTGCAAATAGGTTTATCTATCGAGATATATAGTATACACTTGGCGCATAATGTCAAATGCAATACACATATTGAGGTAGTATCCAGTATGTTTGTGCTATGGTCTCATGGTATACTAATTTTGATTTACTAGACTTTTTGAAAAATTAGTATGATTTCACTTATAGTTGGAATAGTTGTCGTTGTTGTTCTTGTGTGGGGGATTGCACTCTACAATCGCTTCGTTGCTCTTGTAAACAACACAAAAGAAGCGTGGGCTGACATAGAAACCCAACTCAAGCGAAGATATGACCTTATTCCAAATCTTGTTGAGACTGTTAAGGGATATGCTACCCACGAGCGTCAAACATTGGACGAGGTTCTCGAAGCTCGCGCGAAAGCCACATCAATGCAAATTGATGTATCGAAAGTAACACCAGAACAACTTCAGGCATTTGAAGGAGCTGAAATTGGTTTTTCAAATGCTATCGGGAAGTTACTTGCAGTTGCAGAAAGCTATCCAGATTTAAAAGCAAATCAAAACTTCCTTGAATTACAGCGTGAACTTTCAGACACTGAAAACAAGATACAAGCAGCTCGTCGTTTCTATAACAGTAACGTGCGAGATCTTAAAACAGCACTTGAGCAATTCCCCGGCAACATAATCGGAAACATGTTTGGTTTTAAGGCGCTTGAATTCTTTGAACTTGGCGCTGATGAGCAGGCAGCAAAGAATCCAGTAAAAGTACAATTTTAGTATGTCAGAGCGCGTCTATTACAACAAACTCGTATGGGACAATGTTCCAGACCTTATACGAGAAAAAGGGAAGGAGTGCGAGGTACGCACGCTTGAGGATGATGAGTTCGAGCTTGAGTTGTTGAAAAAAGTTGAAGAGGAGGCGAGTGCCCTTCCTGAAACTGCTTCTCGTCAGGAGCTTATAGATGAACTTGCTGATGTCGTGACGTGTATTGAGTATATAAAGAGTATCAAAAAGATTACTGAACTTGAGATGGCAGATGCGCTTGGAAGGCATTCAAAAAAGAAAGGACGTTTTGAAAACAAATCATACCTCGTGTGGTCCTCTGACAGTAACTACAAGACAAATGAAAAAGTGAAGACGGTTATACGACTGACAATCCCTAACAAAGATACAAAAGAAACGCCAACGAGCACTGAAGAGCAGGCATAGTTTTCACACCGCTTATGTCACAAGAAGCGAGAGCCCGTATAGAATCGCACCCTCTCATGCGCAAAGAAGAGGTGTCTATTCATACTGAAAAAGTTGAACATATTCATCGTACCGTTCAAGAGCATAAACTCTTAGAAAAGAGTCGTTTCAAAAAACGTCTTTTTGTTCATGTTGGTATTTTTATACTATCATTTATTTTTACGAGTGGTTTAGAGCTTTTGGGTATCATTTTATGGGTGAAGCCCGATTCCTTACTGTCACTCGTTTTTGTAAGTGTATTTTCTGCAACGGTCTTTGTTGTGAGTTTTACAGTACTTCGCGTTGTTATTCTCCACCATTTTTTTAATGAGTATCTCAATGCAGATGAAGACCCAGGTATGTTCCACCACGTTTCAAAAAGTATCGCGTATGCTCTAGTCGCACTAGTTGTTGCGGTTATTTTGACTGGATTTTTTGTTAAACTCGCATCTGCAGGTATACTGTAATCTCATGGCGACGTTATATACACATAAGGGTTCAAATGTGAGAAAAACATGGTTTTTAATGACTGTGTTTTTTATGATGGTTATTGCTATTGGGTGGGGGATTAGTTGGTACATGAACAATCCTACTATTCTTTTTGTTGCAGTTGTTTTTGCGCTCTTCATGAATGTGTTTAGTTACTGGAACTCAGACAAGCTAGTGATACAGATGACACATGCAGTAGAGGCAACAGCGCCTGAGTTTACTGAGCTCAACAGAATTGTGGAAAACCTTGCAATCACTGCGGGTCTACCAAAACCTCGCGTGTATGTCGTGCATGATCAAGCGCCAAACGCTTTTGCCACAGGTCGAGATCCTGAGCATGGTGTTGTTGCTGTAACAACAGGTTTACTCGCGATACTTAACCGTAGCGAGCTTGAAGGCGTTATAGCGCACGAGCTTTCACATATTGGAAACAGAGACATTCTCGTCGCGACAGTCGCTGTTGTATTAGCTGGCTTTATCGCAATACTTTCAGACTTTTTCATGCGTATGCTTTTCTGGGGAGGTAGTAGTGATAGGAAGGTGCATCCAGCTATTTACTTACTTGGCCTTGTTGCAATTATTCTAGCTCCTATAGCTGCCTCACTCATTCAAATGGCTATTTCACGCAAGCGAGAGTTTTTAGCAGATGCTTCAGGCGCGCTTCTCACGCGATACCCGGATGGACTAGCTTCTGCACTTACGAAAATTAGTCAGTATGGTGCACAAATGCAACATGCAAGTCATGCGACCGCGCACCTCTTTATCGCGGATCCGTTTGGTTCAAAAAAGGGCCTTGGTGCACGTCTGAGTAACCTGTTTCAAACACACCCGCCAGTAGAGCAAAGGATTCAAGCTTTGCTTGGTCAAAATCAAGGTATATAATTTTTTTCTTGAACGCTCTTCATGGTATAGTAGCCGTTACGAAAGTAATTTCGTGACGGAGGTGTCGCATAGTGGTTTAGTGCACCGTCTTGGAAAGGCGGCAGAGTTAATAGCTCTCGAGAGTTCGAATCTCTCCACCTCCGCCAAAATTCACTGTATGTTTGAGAGTGTGGGTATGCTTAAGACTTGACGTTAAGTTAATCTAAAGATAAACTTAGTGTATCTATGAAAAAAGTAAAATCAAAACAGGAAAGCATTATTGGTCTTAAAGATTTGCGAGAAAACATGGAGAAATATATTACTCGCGTGGGGAAAGGTGAATCGCTTACGGTAATACGTCGCTCGGAGCCTGTGTTTCGCATTACGCCGGTAGACAGTGATAGTGAATCAGAGTGGGAGACGGTACTGGACTTTACAACTATCAATCCGAACGGTGTGCCTCTTACTGATGTTCTAAAAACATTACATAAGATGCATGGATAAAATAGAAAAGTTTTTGCGTCGTCTCACAAAGAAAGAGCAGAAACATGTTGAAGAGATGTTGAACGACATTGTGAAAGGTCAGTATTCGCAGTATGATTTAAAAAAAATGAAAGGGTACAGCAATCTATATCGTATTCGTTTTGGTTCAATACGCATTATCTTTCTTGATACTAAAACGGAGATACGAATACTTACCATAGCTCGACGTGACGATAGAACGTATTCTGATTTATAAATATGACACAAACACTACATGGTATCTTAAGCCAAAAAGGGAATATGCAACTTTGCCCCATCGCGCTCGTTGAGCGGGAAGGTAAAGTGCTCACTGGTTTACGAAACTATACGAAAGACAAGTGGAAAGATGTCTCAGTATGGACAATCCCCGGAGGGAGATGTGACGAAGGTGAGACTGTTGAAGAAACTTTACGACGTGAAATACTGGAAGAGGTTGGTGTTTCGGAGGTTGAAATTGTTGAATACATCGGGGAGGCGAAGGGTGCTAAAGAGGGTGACACAGTTCTTCTGTTTTACTGTACTACTACTCAAGATGCGACATGTATGGAGCCAGAAAAGTTTTCAGAGTGGACATGGATACCTATAGAAGAGTATATACTTAATGAAAAATATTCCGGTTTTAACCCAGTCGCACGTTCGATGTTGGTCTCATACTTGAGAAAGAAATAGTTTTCCATACAAAACACCCCTTCTACGTAACAATGTGGAAGGGGTGATGGTTTTTAACTCCACTATTCCTTAAGCGGGAAAGCGTGGAGCGGGGGATAGTTCGAAATGTTTGAGTAGCTATCCGTCCAAATATCTTTTGGACCAGATCCGACAACTACAGTATTTCGTCTTGAGTCTGTCGAAGTTGTCTGGACGAGTGTGTCGAGAAAATTCCCTGTAATGAAAAAGTACATAAGGAGAATATACACCGTTTCTACAGCTGAAAGAACAGGAGTGGATGATGTTCCTTTGAAATTAAAGACAAACCATCCGAGTCGACCCTGCTCTTCCATGAAGGCGTCGTACACTTGGAAGTTTGCAATAGAGACATGTTCAATTGCCTTTTTCGGCAGTGTCATTAGTGAAAAAGGTGCCATTGGTATGAGTAAACAACCGTTGAACCTCATCTCACGAATTTGGTTTACGGTGAGAGGGATTTCAAGGAGGGCAGCAATTTCCATCCTGCTAAAGGGGTGGTCGAGTGCTGCTTGAGCGCCTATCAGGTCGACCATACCTACACTCAGGATATCTTTTGTCAGTCCCTGCGGAGTACATCCCTTACTCGGACCTCGAATAAGAGCTTCACGTGCGTGGTGTAAGAAAGTTTTGTCGGTTAGTAGTCTTCTTTCTACATTGATGACTTTTTCACCTAAGACATTCCATAACAGAGAGCATGCTTGTTCACTTTGAGAGTATTGATTAGTTTTGCAGTTCATTGATTTTCCCCCGGTGTATTTTAACTCTAAGGAACCGTTATTCTGCCTTTCAGTACTATGCTTAAATAAAATACGATTGTCAAATTGCGGACGATAGGTAATTTTGTTCAAATGTACTGAGGTAATTACCCCAAGCAAAAAGGAGGTTGGTATGGCTCTAGATCAAGTTGGATGCACTCTAGCATTGAGTACGCTTCTTGAAGCGTTGCAAAAAAACGATTTCTTAGTGCGAGGTGGAGGTTTTAGGAGAAATGAGGATGATTTTGTCCTTACCGCAACAGTTGATGTTCGTGAGAAAAATAGACAGCATCTACTTCCACTAACGCACGAAGGTATCGCGGTTGAGTACACCTTTGCTGGAGAGGAGATACTGAAGTAGAAGGTCTCAAAAGTCAAAGCCCGTCTTGCGACGGGCTTTATCTTACTTGTATACTTGACTCATGAGAGTGTTACGTACTGTCGTGTTTTTGTATGTATGAAAAAACGTATAGTACCTTCTTAAGAGCTTTCATCAGGATTATTTTTCACTAATATAAAACTATTTTGTATGTATGCATTTTTTAAAAAAAAGAGAAAGATTACTTTGTTGTACGTTATTGAAGTACTTTCTATTGTCGCTGGTCTTGTGCTTATGTGGAGAGGGTTGTGGTACGTTTTTGATAGGATTGACATAGTTCTTTTTGGTGGACACACTTTTTGGTCTGCTGTTGGGAGTATCCTTTTAGGTCTTTTGCTTTTATACATTCCTGATAAAGACTTAAAAGAGCTTGAGAGATAGTCGTGTATGAAAAAATATGTACTCACCTCGGTTTTCATTGCTTTTCTCGGCGGAGTGTTTTTACTTGGGTTTGTTTTTTATGCACTGTCTTCAACGGAGCAACGTACTTCAAGTAAGGAGGTGCACCAAGAAAAAAAAGAAAGCATGGTACAGTTTGGTGATACGGTTATACGAGTTGACGTAGTGTCAAAGCCAGAAGATAGAAATAAAGGCCTCTCAGGAAGAGAGAAACTTGAAAAAGGGAAAGGTATGCTTTTTATCTTTGATGAACCAGACACGTACTCTTTTTGGATGCCTGACATGAAATTTGCTATTGATATTGTTTGGATAGATGAACGTTTACAAGTTGTGCACATAGAAGAGAATGTTACTCCAGAGTCATATCCAAAACTATTTACACCAGAAGAGAAAGCACTCTATGTGCTTGAAGTACCGAGTGGGTACTCTAAAGAAAAGGGAATTACACTCGGTAGCCAGGCTATTTTTCGTAATATTGCCTTATAGTACTATCGTGGTATAATTATACATAGTTTGTATTGGATAGATACGCCTTAGTGTAGAGCAATCTCACTACAAGGTGAGGAAAGTCCGGACACGTCCCCCACCACTTGTGGTGGGGGAGGATAGTAGCGGGTAATACCCGTCACCTCCCACCACAAGTGGTGGGAGGTAGAGGTGCGAGCAGAGACGTCTTACTTCGAAAGGAGAAGGATTCCTTCCTTGTGAAGGAAGAGCTCTTTAAGTAATTAAAGAGGTGAAACGGCTAAATCCTTACTTACGTGCAAGGTCGTGTCCGTTTGTTTGCAAACGGAAGTACCGCATAGATCTAAACGGTAACGTTTAGACAAGATAAATGTCTATCGTCCTTCACCATTTTTATTTTTAGATGAATAAAAATGGTGGTGGGGGATACAGAATCCGGCTTATAAATACAAACAACACATAATGACAAAAGTCCGCCACAAGCGGACTTTTGTCTATTTGCCTTATTATATTATAAGGATTGAATAGTTCTATTTCTTTTCAGCTTCCTTCTCACCCTTGTCGTACTTGAAAGAGAGTGTCATACGCTGATTTGAAGGCTCAAAGAGTGTTATCTTGAACTTGTAGCTCTTACCGAGTTCAAGACTCTTGTGAAGTTCTTCAGCGCTTGCAAACTCACTGATGTGTACGAGTCCTGCAACACCTTCTTCGATAGAAGCGAGTGCTCCGTGTTTGTTGTACTTGATAACGGTAGCATCAACTATCTGATCTTTCTTGTAGTTATCTGTAGCTGATTTCCATGGATTTTCTTTGAGTGCTTTGATTGAGAGAGATACTTTACCATCCTTTACCTCAATAACCTTAACACGTACCTTTTCTCCAACTTTGTACATGTTCTTAGGATTCTCAACGAGTCCCCAGTCTATTTCAGAGATGTGTACCAAGCCCTCAAGTCCGTCCTCTATCTTTATGAAGATTCCGAAATCAACAGCTCCTGTAACCTCACCCTCAACAATATCACCAACTGCATAGCGAGCAGCACCTGTTCCTTTTTCTTCCTGAGGTCCACGTTCTGAGAAAATAAGCTTATTCTCAGCTGCATCAGCGGTGATGATAACAACAGAGAGTTTTTGTCCGACGAGAGACTTAAGTTCTTCGAGTATCTTACCTCGATCACCGTCTTCCACACGTGGGTAGTGGTCAGGTTTAAGCTGACTAGCGGGTAAGAAGCCGATAACACCTTGCCACTCGAGCATGAGCCCTCCCTTGTTTGCTTCCTTAACAGGGACCTCAAAGATAGTACCCTTACTGATAGCTTTTTCAGCTTCTGCCCAGATGAGTGCTTGGCGAGCTTCCATGAGCGATAGCTCAATGTATCCTTCTGGATTTTTCTCACCATCAACAACTTTAGCTGCAATGATGTCTCCTGGTTTTACACGGCGGAGGATGTCGCTTGCTGTAAGGAACTCACGTCCGTAGATAACTCCAGTTCCAAATGGATGGAGTTCGATAAAGACTTTGTTCTTTACTGTTGCGACAACAGGTCCTTCAACCATGTCACCTTCTTTTGGTGGAATGGGACTCTTTTCTAGTAAATCAGTCATTACAGTTTGTACTGCGTTCTGTAGACTGTCTTGTTCTTGTGTATTCATGTGTACAAAAAAACGCCCGAGGTTTTGCGTGTCTTCAAATCTTTCGTGAACACGGCAATGTTAGCCTCAAAGCAAATACTTATAATGGTGCTACTGTACCGCAGGAATGTGAGGTTGTAAAGAGATACCGAGTTCGAAGTTCACAGTTCCGAGAAGACTAGTAATGAGTAGTGAGTAAAGAGTAAAGAGTTCCCAGTCTCTAGCTCACTACTCAATACTCACTACTCAATACCAGCACTACGTGCTAAACTTTCAACCCACTGTGTTTTTGTGATATACTCACCTCACTATGATAATAACCCACCACGGAGCTGAGTTTTTTAAAGTATCATTTGGCGATACGACACTCGCATTTAATCCGATTTCAAAACAGTCAAAATTGAAACAAACTCGTTTTGGTGCGGATGTTGCTTTTATCAGTCTTGAACATCCTGATATGAACGGCGCTGACCAAGTTGCTCATGGAGAACGAGACCCATTCATAATACGTGGTCCTGGGGAGTATGAGATTCAAGATGTTCTCATAAAAGGATACCTCACCAAATCAAACTATGGGGGAGTTGAACGTGTAAATACATCGTACCTCGTCACACTTGAAAAGATGTTCATACTTTTCCTAGGTGCGCTAAGCACAAAAGAACTTCCAAAAGATCTCAAGGAAACACTCGATAATATTGACATACTATTTGTCCCTATAGGAGGAGATGGTGTTCTTGATCCTCAAAAGGCGTATGAACTTGCTGTCTCTATTTCACCTCACCTTATAATCCCCATGCACCATGAGGGTGTAGGGGAAAAAGATGCACTCAAACGTTTCCTTAAAGAAGAGGGAACATCTTCTGATAACCATAAACCGATAAACAAACTCACAATAAAGAGTAAAGATATTGAAGAAAAACAGAATGAAATAATCGTACTATCGTCGTAGAAACATGATGTTCGAGTTTCTAGAACAGCTTCGTCAAAAATCCAAAGAGGAGAGAAAGCACTTCGCACTACTCGGCGCAGTGGTTTTTACAAGTTTTTTGGTACTTATCTGGCTTTCGACTCTTTTTATAACATCGAGCATGGGTAAACAGGGTGAAGCCGAGAGAAGTGTCTTTGAGGGTGAGGAAGAAAATCAAACAGCGTCGCTCAAAGATATTTTTGAGTCTTCAAATACTTTTTTTAAACAAAATTTTAACCCTTCGAGCGTTCAAGAGGAATCTGCACCAAACGAGATGGAAAACGTGTCTCAAGAGTTTAAACAAACACAATTTCTTCCCGAAGAACCTGCATTACAAGTGAGAGAGGTAGAGAATAGCGAAGGGGAAAATAGTGAAAAAAAGGTTACCCCGAACGTTATTTTCCAAGAGGGTTTTTAATAATTATTCCAATAGTCAAGCTCGCCTACCACAAGGCGGTGTGCTATACTTAGCAGACATAAAACCATATGGCAAAGGAGCAAAAGAAAAAAACACCACCAGAAGAACGTGGTGAGGAAGGAGCTGTTGCATCAGTTATCCCTTGCCCGATAACGGGCGAAATGCGTGAATCATACCTAGCGTACGCGATGTCTGTTATTACTCAGCGTGCACTTCCCGATGTGCGAGACGGTCTTAAGCCAGTTCATCGTCGTATTTTATACACGATGCATAAAATGGGCTTAGTGTCCGGAGCTAAGTTTCGAAAATCAGCAGCTGTTGTGGGAGATGTGCTCGGAAAGTACCATCCACATGGCGACGTTGCAGTGTACGACGCACTTGTAAAGCTTGCGCAAGAATTCACTACTCGCTACCCCTTGGTCTTAGGACAGGGTAACTTCGGATCGGTGGATGGAGATAGTCCTGCTGCGATGCGTTATACTGAGGCAAAGATGGCGAAGATATCGCATGAGATGCTCTATGACATCGACAAAGACACAGTCGAATGGAGGCCTAACTACGACGAGACACGGAACGAGCCCGTTGTGCTTCCTGCCGCTGTCCCAAACCTCCTCCTAAACGGAACACTTGGTATTGCTGTCGGTATGGCATCAAATATCCCGCCTCACAACCTCAATGAGGTTGTTGATGCGTGTATACACCTTGTCGACAACCCTGACGCACCACAAGAAGAACTGTTTGATTTCATAAAAGGACCTGATTTCCCAACGGGGGCAGTCATTTTCAATCAGAAAGATATTCGTCATGCATACGCAACAGGTAAGGGACCGATAATAGTGCGAGGGGAAGCTGAGATTGTTGAGAGTAAAAAAGGATCGTTTTCGATAGTTATCACCTCACTTCCGTACCGAGTTAATAAAGCAGAGTTTATAAAGCGAATTGTTGCCTTAATCAACCTCAAGAAACTTGAAGGCATACGAGATATACGAGATGAATCCACTCGAGATATACGAGTTGTTGTTGAGCTTAAAAATGGCGCGCAACCTCAAAAGATACTGAACTACCTCTACAAACATACGGCACTTGAAGATGTGTTCCACCTTAATATGGTGGCACTCGTCGATGGTGTTCCTCAAACACTATCACTCAAACGAGTTTTAGATGAGTTTGTCACGTACCGTAAGGTTGTTGTAAAACGACGTTGTGAGTTTGACCTCAAAAAGGCGCAGGCTCGTGAACACATCCTCCTTGGTCTCAAGAAAGCGCTTGATAACATTGATGCAATCATAAAAATCATTAAAGCTTCAAAAGATGTTCCAATCGCTCGTGAGGCCCTCATGAAGAAGTTCAAGTTCTCAGAGATTCAAGCGAATGCAATACTCGAGATGAAGCTCCAGAAACTTGCTGGTCTTGAGCGAAAGAAGATTGAAGATGAACTCAAGGAGATTCAAGCGCTCATTGCCTATCTTGAAGGCATACTCAAGAGTGCTAAAAAAATGGCTGACCTTATTAAAAAGGAGTTCGGTGAAGTGAAAGCTCGCTATGGAGATGAGAGAAAGACTCGCATGATGAAAGGTCCTGTGAAGAATCTTACTCAGGAAGATTTGGTTCCTGAAGAGGAGAGTGTGCTCGTTATTACAAAAGGTGGCTACATAAAAAGGACGAACCCTTCTGAGTATAAGCTTCAGAAACGAGGAGGAGTCGGAGTTGTTGACCTCAATACGAAAGAGGAGGATTTTGTCACTATCTTCCTTACGGCAAGTACGCATGATGATCTACTCTTCTTTACCGACAAGGGTAAGGCGTACCAAATAAAGATGTACGATGTTCCTGAAGGAAAACGTGCAACGAAAGGGAAGTCGATTATGAACTTCTTACCTCTTTCTGAAGATGAGTCCGTGACCTCAGTTGTAGCTATGACCAAAGAGTTAAAAGAGGGTGATGGTTCACTCCTCATGATCACGAAAGGAGGTATCACGAAGAAAACGAAAGCGAAAGATTTCCATGATGTTCGCATATCGGGCATCATAGCTATTAAACTTGCTCCTGGGGACAAGCTCATTCAATCAAGTTTTGTCGATAAAGGCGACGTTGTCATGATAAATACCCTCAAGGGACTATCGATACGCTTCAAGGAGAGTGACGTGCGTGAAATGGGCCGTGCAGCGTCCGGTGTGCGTGGTATGAAGCTTGGTTCGGGAGATGTTGTGATTGGAGCGGATGTAAGTCGAAAGGGGATGAAAGAAAAAGAACTCTCACTTCTTGTTGTATCTGAAAATGGGTACGGTAAACAAACAGTACTTTCTGAGTTTAAACTTCAAAAACGAAGTGGCTCAGGTATTAAGTGTGCTAGCGTAACACCAAAGACAGGAAAGCTTATCGCAAGTCGCATCTTGACCCCAGAGACGGAAGAGCTTGTTGTCATCTCAAAGAAAGGGCAGGTCATACGAACAAATATTAAAGAGATTCCAAGTATGGGTCGTTCGACACAAGGGGTACGTATTATGAAGTTACGGGCAGGGGATTCTATAGCAGCAGTTATTTGTTTGTAAGTAGAAAGTTACAAGTTGAAAGTTACAAGTTTAGCCCGCGTACGCGGGCTTTACCTACCTCCTAGGTGAATTAAGTAGCAGGAACATTATCGCGAGTCGCAACGAAGCGATCCATGTCTCTTCGCTTTCAATGACAACTTTTAATCCCGCACTAGAACAGAGCATCAGTGTGGGGTAAACTTTTTACTTTCAACTTCTTACTTGTATCTTGTAACTCCTAAGGTTTATACACAAATGAATTGTCCTAAGTACCTATTTCTTTGGTACAATAGGGAGAACACGTATGGCTTTTGCTGACCCTAAGAGGAACATAGAACAGTTCAACCTTGAGACAGGTATGGAGGTTGCTGATTTTGGTGCTGGGGCAGGGTACCTTGCCGTTGAAGCTGCGGAAGTTGTAGGGAAGAAGGGGAAGGTGTATGTCATCGATATTCAACAGGAACTCCTCACAAAGAGTAAGCATTTTGCAAAAGAGCACCACCTTGATTCTATTGTTTTTATCAGAGGTGATTTAGAGAAGGAAGAGGGCTCTACACTTGAAAAAGAGAGTGTTGATGCAGTTATCATTTCAAACCTTCTCTTCCAAGTTGAAAAGAAAGATGCAGTGCTCCTCGAAGCACTTCGCATACTTAAACCCGGAGGGCGGTTGCTTCTTGTCGATTGGCGAGAATCATTTGGAGGGGTTGGTCCTCAGAAGGAGTACGTTCTTCCTGAGAGTGAGGCAAAAGCTCTTGCAGAGAAAGCTGGATTTTCGTTTATTCAAAACATTGATACAGGGGCGTACCATTATGGCTTAATATTTCGAAAGCATGGGTGAGAAACTACAATTCTTTCAGTACGGGATTTTGATTCTGTTTGGTGTGTTTGCGCTCATTGGTCTTATTTTTATCGCAACCAAAAAAAATCCAGCCGGGCAAACAGAAATATTGTCACAGGTTGTTGTCTGGGGTCCTTCGTTTGGTGAAAAAGCTTTCCAGTCTCTTATTGAAAAAGAACGAAACACGAACAAATCGTTTGAGAAAGTCATGTACGTTGAGAAGGATCCTGCAACGCTCTACGGAGAGCTCCTTGAGGCTATTGCAACAGGTAATGGTCCAGACCTTGTTATACTTGATTCATCACTACTCTTGCCTCTTAAAAACAAGATTCAACCTATTCCGTTTGAGTCTTTCCCCCTCGCATCGTACAAGTCTGCGTTTGTTGATGGTGCTGAAATATTTTTGTTTTCCGATGGTGTCTACGCGTTACCTCTCTTCGTAGACCCCCTTGTTTTGTACTGGAACAGGGATTTGTTTACAAAAAATGGTATAGCTGATGTGCCTAAGGAGTGGGATTCCTTTGTGCAGATCGTGCCTCGTCTCTCAAAGATAGTAAGTGGGTCAACGCTCCAAGAGAGCGCAATTTCATTTGGTGAGTATGATAATGTGCTCCATGCGAAAGATATCTTGAGTGCTCTCTACTTACAGGCAGGTGCTTCTATTGTTGTAAAAAATAGTGGAACTGATCAGTTAACTGTTGACTTGGCATCTTCTAATATAAGCAGTAAAACTGCGCAAGCAATCAAGTTTTATACTTCTTTTTCGAATCCAAAGGGAATAGTGTACTCTTGGAATAAAACTTTTGATAGGTCAAGGGAGGTGTTTGCTGCTAATAAGCTTGCAATGTATGCAGGGCTGATAAGTGAGTATAGTTCGATTGCAAATAGTAATCCAAATCTAAACTTTGAACCTGCACTCTTTCCACAAATTACAAATACGGTTTCAAACCGTACGTATGGGAAATTTTATGGTATTGCCATGCTTAAGTCTTCAAAAAATATGGCACAAGCATACAAAGTTGCTTCGTTTTTTGTTTCAAAAAGTGCTTCTGAGTACCTCACAGAAAAATCAAACCTACCATCTGTTCGACGTGATATTTTAACGCAGGCAAATGCTGATGATCCAACTGCGCTCATTAAGACCCAATCCGCTCTTATGGCACGTGGGTGGCTTGAACCAGATCAATCTGAAGTCGAAACTCTCTTTCGAAGAGCTATCAACAACACAGTTTCAGGCATCACAACCCCCGAAATGGGGAATGGTCAATTGGCGGCAGATATTGAAGAATTACTAGAAGACTATAAGTAGAAGCAGTATGTTTAAAAAAAAGTTTTCCATACAACTTGCGCACGTACGTAGTGTCGTGTTTATGATAGTTGCTTACCTTTCCCCAACAGTGCTCCTCGCTGCATGTAATAGCTCCACTCAGTTTTGTAACCCATTTAACAAAGGTACAATACAAGAACTGCTCCTTGCTATCATTAACATTATAATTTACATCATGAGTCCTGTTATTGTACTTATGGTCATCTACACTGGCTTTCTTTTTGTAAAGGCCCAGGGCAACGCAGCAAAACTTACTGAAGCGAGAAAAGCACTCCTCGGAGTTCTTGTGGGAGCTGCTATTGTACTTGGGGCATTTGGGATTGCTGAAGCGATAAAGAGTACGATGCAAAGTGTTACAGGTTTACAATTATGAAAAACAAAATCACCTTTACATACCTCATCTCGTTTCTACTCACTGTCCCATTTGCTTTACATGCAGAGAGTTTCAAGACATTGGCTTTAAAGATTGTTCAGATATTCAACGCCATCTCTTCTTTTTTGATGGTTTTTGCTCTTTTGGTTTTTGTTTTCGGTATTATGCGCTTTATTGGGAAAGCGGATGACCCAACGAGCAGGAAAGCGGGGCAAGAGATGATGGTGTGGGGCACTGTAGGTCTTTTTGTTATGGTCGCTGTATGGGGCCTTGTGGGGATTATTAAGAGAACATTCCTCGGAATATGAAATACCTTTTTTTTGGGACACTTGTTTTTTTTGCTCCGAACTTTGCACATGCACAAACAGTTCTTTCTATCATCAATGCAGCAACAGATGTCATGGGTGACTTTGTAAAAGTGGGTACCGCTCTAGCCCTCCTTGTTTTTGTGTATGGTGTTGTGAGGATGATTATAGGTATGAATACAGGACAGGACGGTAAAGAGCCACGTGAGAAAGGGAAACAGCTTATGATATGGGGGATTGTAGGACTTTTTGTAATCGTAAGTGTGTGGGGACTTGTAGCACTTTTGGGGCAGATGTTTGGGGTTACAACTAACAATTCAACACAAGACGCACCGCTTTTTAAATATAGTAGGTAGTGTATATGGTATATTTGATTATCCACATACCGTGAATAATAATACATAATTACGTGCTATTCTTAACTACATAGTAATCAATACATAATTACATTTTATTAAATTAATTCAGAAAATAGTATGGCAAAGTATTTACCAATAATTCTTCTTTTCCCACTCGTAGCATCTGCACAACCAAACCTCGGATGGGTAAGCTCACTTCTTGATCAAATTGGTGATTTGATAGGGGCAGCTATTCCTATAGCTATCGCGCTCGGTCTCCTTCTCTTTATTTGGGGTCTTGTTATGTACATTGGAGGAAGTGGAGATAGGAAGGAAGAGGGTAAGAACAAGATGATTTGGGGAGTGTTGGCGCTCTTTATCATGGTGTCAGTCTGGGGAATAGTTGCTGTGTTAGGTCAAATCTTCAATGTTTCTATCGGTGGAGACATGAATGATATTCCCGGGGTGAACTTAAACTAAGTATACAACAGGGCTGGGAACTGCTTGTATGATATACCTTATTACTATTGCCAAGTTACTGCACTTACTAGCCCCTATTCTTCTTATACTCGGTTGTGTTGTTTTCCTTTGGGGATCGTTACTGTTTTTTTCGGGAACAGGAGACGAGTTAGAAAAAAAAGAAGGAAAGAAAAAAATGCTCATGAGCGCTATTTTCTTTATATTTTCTATGGTTTTTTATTTGCTACCATTAGTACTCGTCTAATATATAAAAAACATGAATAGTATACCGCCAGCAGTATCTAAGCTAATGGGAGGAGTTGTGAATGAGATTATTAATCCCATTATTGGGGTGTTATTTGCTGGTGCACTTGCGTACTTTCTCTACGGGCTTGCCATATACGTCATTAACTCAGGTGATCCGGGGAAGAGAAAGGATGGACAAAATCATATGCAGTGGGGTCTTATTGGGTTAGCGGTTATGGTGTCAGCTTGGGGACTCATACAGTTGAGTGTAAACACGTTTGGCTTTGGAGGTACCTTATTTTAAGGTAGGAAAGAAAAAAATTTGCTCGCTTCTCATCACTCTCTCGTGCTAAGGCACGCGCACTTTCGGCTTTCAAGCCCTCTCACGCGAGCAAAATTGTTTGCTCGCTCTCGTCACGAAAAAAG
>CAYWWH010000013.1:0-20452 GCA_964462155.1 uncultured Candidatus Saccharibacteria bacterium
GCAAAAAAACGAGACAGCATGTTCCTTATTGGAAACAAAATCCTTGGAGGTATAGCGAGTGTTTTGATGCTCATGGTGGTTGATATTGTAGACAAGAGCATGATATCGCTTCCTCAAGCACTTGGTGGTCTCCAGTACCTCTTCCTCCTAGGATTCTCAGTTTGCTGTGGTAAGTATGTTTCAAAAGATTGGGGAGAAAATGTGACTCTTCGAGATGTCGTACAAAAAACAGTTTCCATACCTCTTATAGTTCTCGGGTTCTTCCTCTTGTTCATATAACATGAAGTACATGATTTGGTTTATTATACTAATACTTACTCTCGTTGGTGGTGTGTTTTTGTACTACTTCTTTTTTCTAAAAGGAAATAGTCGAGTTGAAACTGTAACGTACGGTGTTTCTTTTAACACCCCATACGCTAAAGAGCTCGGGCTTGATTGGTTAAGAGTCTATACAGCAATTCTTGATGATCTAAAGGTGAAGCATATTCGTCTTGCAGCTCATGCGCCCATGGTTTCCCCGCATGAAGGTGAATGGAACTTTGAGGAGCTTGATACACAGATACGTATGGCAGAAGAGAGAAATGTTCGTGTTGTCTTGGCTGTAGGAAGGAGGATTCCACGCTGGCCTGAGTGTCATGTGCCAGAGTGGCTAAAGGAGAAAAGTTGGGATGAGCAGAAAGTTTTCTTCCGTGAGTACATGAAAGCTGTAGTCCTTCGCTACAAAGATAGTAGCGCAATAGAGTACTGGCAAGTCGAAAATGAACCTTTCCTAACAGTGTATGCTACCGAGCACTGTGGGAGTACGCTCGACGTCGATTTCTTAGAGGAGGAGATAGCGCTTGTGAAGTCACTTGATTCAGTTCACCCAGTTCTTGTGACAGATAGTGGCAACCTTGGGCTTTGGTACGGGGCATACTCTCGAGGTGATGCGTTTGGTACGAGTGTGTACGTGTACCTCTTTAATCCAACAACCGGAGCGATCGAAACTATCTTGCCTCCCGAAACATACCTTCTTAAAAAAAGACTAGTTGGTTTCTTTTTTGGGAAGAAGGAGTCACTTCTCATAGAACTTTCTGCAGAACCATGGCTCGATAGCCCCGTAGTAGATGCTGATATCGAGACTCAGTTAGAGCGTATGAGTTTAGAGCGCTTTGATAGAGTTCTTGAGTATGCGAGAAATACCAGCTTTGATAGACAGTACCTCTGGGGTGCTGAGTGGTGGTACTGGCTCGCACATGAAAAAAATCATCCGGAGTTTTGGGTACGTGCAAGAGAGGTGTACTCTGAGCAACAAAACAATTCGGAACAAGAAGGTGAGTAATGATATAGTAGTAATCATATGAATGAAGAAGAAAAAAGTACAACATTTGAACACCCTGTATATTCGAGGCCAGTAGAGAGTATGTCTCAAGTAAAAACCTCGAAGCGTAACCTCATACAGTTTGCTATCGCGACACTTGTCGTTGTTCCATCACTCCTGTTTTGGGTAACCGTTCTTCTTATAGGAGGAGTCATCTTTGCAGTTGCTCTTAGTGACGAGAATTCAGAAATGTGTAATGTTGCGCGTATACCAATACACGGAGTTATGACGACAACTGACGCTGGTTTTTCACAGTTACTTGAATTTGGTGGGATCGTGAGTGCTGATAGTGTTGTCGATAATATTCAAACAGCACTTGATGACGAAAGTATCGAAGCAATCCTTTTAGACATCGACTCTCCAGGTGGTACACCTGTATCAGCTGATGAGATAATGTCCTTCCTTCAGTCATCGAGTAAACCGACACTTTCAGTTGTGCGGGATATAGGTACGAGCGCTGCATACTGGGCAGCTGCTGGAACCAACCATATCATCGCTTCACCTATCTCAGACGTCGGATCTATTGGTGTTACTATGTCGTACCTTGAAAACGCAAGTTCCACAGAAATCGAAGGTTCACGATGGGTTGATCTTTCGAGTGGTCTTTTTAAAGATGCAGGAAATCCTGAGAGGAAACTCCGTGAAGAAGAAGAAGCTCACTTCCAAGGCCAAGTTGATTCAATTCACTCGTACATGGTAGAGCGAATTGCAAAAGCTCGTGAAGGAAAGGTGTCTAAAGAAGCACTTACATCACTTTCAGATGGACGAGCATACCTCGGTATTGAAGCTCTCAAGCTCGGTCTCATAGATGAAGTTGGTGGTTTTGATGAAGCAATTACATATGTCGCACAGGTACTCTCAAAATCTGAAGACGAAGTCGTACTATGCCCATCGATGACGGGTGGTTTGGGTGATTTCTTTTAATTCTTTCTTTACGGTATACTTTCCGCCATGGCACGAATAGCTCTTATCTTTTTTACTGTTTTTCTACCTGTTTGGGCGCCGTGGATGGACTCAAAAGGCCCTGAAGAATTGACACAACAGATTGTCGATGCGTTTGGACCAATACCTGCTGTTTGCTATGACGCACAGGGAACGAAGCTACAGGATGGTGTTTCGATACGCTGGTACCCTCTTGGACGCTTGGTACATACATGTTCACATGATTATGTTGTTTGGATATGGGGGGCTGTGAAAGAGCAGGGAGGACTTTCAAAAAAGACAAATGAACTTCAAGCAGTTCAATCTAAAGCGCTCACGTGTAAAGAAGTGCTTGAACGACAGGAAGCACGACTTGCATCGTCTACAGACAGTAAACTTGAAAAGTATACAGGTGCGTATGCTACTGAGCCCGATTTTTCAATTTTCAAAGAAGCTGAGGAGTATAAAAAGATACTCGTTGAGGCACTCAAGCGCGGACCTACGTTTGCAGGTCGCTTTTCTGTTGCTGAGTGGGGGTGTGGTCCAAGTTGCCAGCAACATGCGATAATCGACGTCGAGACCGGCCTCGTCGTGGCGTATGGTCCAAAGACTGAGTATGGAGTCGAGTATACTCTCGAGAGTTCGCTCCTTGTCACAAACCCAGTTACTAAACTTCCCGCTCTACCTGACTCTGCATATGAAAGTGAAAGTTTGGCTCTTTCAGTTGCTCGTGTGCCAAGAGAGTACTACCGTCTTACTACGGACGCTCTTTCAGGAACACAGTACCTCGTTCTTCAGTGCGTTGAAAGTGGTGCAACTGGATACATTGAAGTCGAAGATGAGCGTATTGGAGTGAAAGATGAGGATGCTACGGAGTAAGTTACTCACTTGGAGTACACGCAGTATCAGCCCATAATCCTTTCTTTTCATTTCGGGCTGATTCCTCAGCTGTAATGTATGTGTTTTGGCGCGCGTATGTTGAGTGGTAGGTGAACTCCCGCGCATATCCATCCTTGAGCATTTGTTCTCCAATATCAATGCCTTCTGGAAGGCGAACGTATGCGAGCAATCTTCCGTAACTGTCTTTCATGCCTTGTGTCTCATCAAAGTCGAGTATAACAAGACCTGTCTCTGCAATATCTTGAAGGTGTTTAGTTGACTCAGTTGCGTAGCACTCAGTCCCTCCACGGTCATTCATTTCAGGTGCGTCGATACCTATGAGGCGAACATACTCTGTTGCATTTTCAAAACCGACAATAATAGTATCGCCGTCGACTACACGCATGAGTGGGTATGTCTTTCCGCTTTCGTACACAACTTCATCTTTTTGATCAGTACAATCTTTCTGTTCGCAATCAATTTTCTCTGGTGCTACTGCTACAGGACTTTTAAGGAGTGAAGAAAAGAGAAACACGTTCAAAAGAAGTGATAGAAGAAGGGCTCCCTGTAGTAACTTTGTTTTCATACGGTAACTGTACCACAGGTGTGCTTTGCTTAAAATATGCTGTTTCTGGATTGACGATAGTGAGAAATTATTTCAAAAGTAGATAGTACACAGGGTAAATGTTTGACAGTGAACGAACGTTCACCTATACTATACTCATTACAAAATAACGTACGGGGCTTATGACTAAAACAACACTACTTCGAGAAATCTCGAAAGAAATAGAAAAGGTAAACAACCAAATAGACGCGAAAATCATACGTGGACTTGCGTATGAGAAGGAGGCACGTCGACACAGAAACCTTCTTGCAACACTTGAACGTGTCGGTGTAGAGACTGGATGCGATACTTGTAGAGGGGCGGCCCATTTTACTCGTCGTTCTAAGATTGGTAAAAGTCCTGTACATCGTTCACTAGGAAGAGGGGTCTTTGCTCGACTTGTGCCTAGAGCATTTGCGTTTTAGTTGATACTATTAAGGTATGAGTATTGAAAAGTACAAAAAATCTCTTCTACATTTCTACGAAAATAATAAGAGAATGCCAGGGTATAGTGAGATGTGTAAACTCTTCGGATTTGCTTCCAAAAATGCCGTAGCAAAAGTAGTCGATAAGTTAGTAGAGGAAGGGTTGATAAGTAAGGACTCTCGAGGGAAGCTCATTCCCGCCTCTCTCTATGGTGAGGTACCTCTCCTTGGATACGTTGAGGCTGGCTTTCCTTCTCCTGCTGAGGAAATGGCTCTGGATAGGATTTCTATGGAAGACTTACTCCTCGGAAAGAAGGAAAAAGTGTATCTCTTACGTGTTAAAGGGATGTCTATGATAGATGCAGGCATCTTTGAAGGAGATCTACTTCTTGTTGAGCGTACCGAGAGTGCGCGTATCGGAGATATCGTAGTTGCGAACCTTGATGGTGAATGGACAGTTAAATATCTACGAGAGAAGAAGGGTAAGAGGTACCTAGAAGCAGCCAATGAAGACTATCCGGATCTTTTACCGATGCACTCTCTCGAAATAGGAGGGGTAGTACGGAGCGTTATCCGGACACTCAAATAAGCATCACTTTCGAATAACAAGTAAAACTCGCAGTCGTCATTGCGAGCGTAGCGATGCAATCCATAGTTTTTCCATTAGTTAGAATTTATACATATAACCTTGCGTGTTCATTATGAAATCTATTTCATTTGTTAAGCCACTTAAAAGTAGTATTACACTTAGAAGCCCACTATGTGTTTCTTGTAGAGAAGAAGCGGTTCAAGATGCGTACTCTAACCCACTTTCTCTTGATGAACTTTTCGTTACTCATCCGGCGTCAACGTTTTTTGTAAAAGTAGGGAGAGATACACCCCACCTCTCTGTAGCCGAAAATAGATACCTCGGTGTTTCAGTAGGTGATGTGCTTACTGTTGATAGATCTATTACACCTGTTTTAGGTCGTCTTGTTCTAGCGGTCGTGCATGGCGTGTTTAAACTTTGTAGATTTACTGAACACCAAGGACGACGTTTTCTTGTTTGCGGAGATGGGGAGAAGACTTCTAAAGAGATTTCTCATGGTGACGATGTGTATGTGTGGGGGGTGGTTACTGCTTTGAGTAGAAGCATGTAACAAAACTTTTGGAAACAGCACTCTTCTTCGTTACCCTGCGCAAAATGCCTCTCGTAGTATTGTCCATACAACTTACTCCATTTTGCTCGTTTTCCTAGAGTTGCAACCTTTTTCAAAAGCCATATAGAAAAGGATTATTCATGAAAAAGTATATTTTTTTAATAGATTGTGACAATTTTTTCGTATCGTGCGAAAGGCTTTTTAGACCTGATTTACGCACTAAACCAGTTGCAGTTCTCTCAAGTAATGATGCCTGCGTCATTTCACGTTCAGAGGAAGTAAAAAAGCTTGGTATTAGTATGGGGGCACCTCTTTTTTCAATTAAAGCTCTGTGCAAGAAAGAAGGAGTTACATTTTTCTCATCTAACTTTGAACTATATAGAGATATTTCTGCTCGTGTCATGAGTGTGCTTAGAAGGTTTTCTGATACTGTTGAGGTGTACTCAATAGATGAAGCGTTTCTCTCACTCTCTTTTCGTGAAGAAGATGAAGAGAACATTCTTTCTGATCTTATAAAAATAGCTTTGGAAATACGAACAGCTGTTATGGGAGAAGTTGGGGTTCCTATATCTGTGGGTGTGGGAGAAACTAAAACATTGGCAAAAGTTGCTACACACTTTGCTAAACCAAGAAATATGGAAAGTATGGGATACTGTATTCTGCATTCTTTGGAGGATGTTGAAACAGCGCTGTCAAAGATCTCGCTTGATGCTATTTGGGGTATAGGACAAGGTTTTTCAAAAACGTTAGAGAAAAATGGCTTAGAAACAGCTCTAGACCTCTACAAAAAAGATCCCCTCTGGATTAAGAAAGTGACAAATGAAGTGTGTATGAAAACAGCCCTCGAGCTCCACGGCTTCGTTTGTCATGGAGTTGAGGAAGATACATCACTCCGCAAATCTCTCATGCAATCGCAATCTTTTACGAAAGCGAAACTTCGCTGTATAGACCTCGAGAGTGCTGTTGCTAAACATGCTCGTGAAGTTGCTGAGACTTTGAGGAGTGAAGGAATTGTTGCTCGTGAGGTATATGTTTTTATGTACACAGAGAGAGAAGATGGGAGACGTGTGAGAGTTTCAGATTTTGAGGTACTTGATATGCATACAAACAACACTTTAGTCCTCGTCGAGCATGCGACATCTCTCGTTCGTTCGTTATACAGTAGTACTGTACGGTATAAGAAAACTGGAGTGTACTTGAGAGATATTCTCCCAGAGCATTCACAGCCCCAATACACTCTTTTTGGTGAAAGTGTTACAGACACTGCTCTTATGCAATCACTCGATGCTGTGAAAGAAAGGTTCGGCATCTCTCTAAAAACCGCTTTAGAAATGGGTGAAAAGAAGTGTCGAGTTAAAAGAGAATACATTTCACCTCGTTGTACTACGAGGTGGAGTGATTCGTTGCGTGTCGGTGTGTAGTACGTGTGTAGAGTATGGTACGATATTTTGAATGAAAGACGTACGTATTGAAGAATCGTGGAAAAATAAACTTGAAAGCATCTTTAAAACATCTGAATGGGAGAATTTGTCGACATTCGTTAAAAGTGAGTACGCGAAGACGCAAATCTTTCCCCCTCCTAGGCAAATTTTTAATGCATTCGATCTGTGCCCATTTGACTGTGTAAAGGTAGTTATTCTTGGTCAAGATCCGTACCACGGTGTAGGGCAGGCACATGGCCTCTCGTTTTCAGTTCCGGATGGTATAACTCCTCCTCCATCGCTAAAAAATATCTATAAAGAGATTGAGTCTGATATCGGTACTTCCGTAAGAGGTGGTGGAAATTTAGAGTCGTGGGCACGGCAGGGAGTACTACTCCTCAATGCAACTCTTACTGTACGAAAAGGGCAACCTGGAAGTCACCAAAACAAGGGATGGGAAGTATTTACAGATTACGTTATTAAGAAACTGAGTGATGATAAAGAAAATCTTGTTTTTTTGCTATGGGGCAACTATGCAAAAGCAAAAAGGGAACTAATCGACAATACAAAACATCTCATACTCGAAGCAGCACACCCCTCACCTTACAGTGCGTACAGTGGTTTCTTCGGTTGTAAGCATTTCAGTCGTACAAACGAGTACCTACGTTCTCACAACCTCCCTCCTATCACTTGGTAAAATAAAAGGGGTCAGACCCATTTATTTTAAAAAAAGTATGGTATAATATCGCATATGCCTCGTTCACCAAGGGTTGATGTAGCTAACATGGTCTACCATGTAATAAATCGTGCCAACAATAGGATGCGAATTTTTGAAAGTGATGCGGATTACAAAGTATTTGAAAAAATTCTTGAAGATGCAGTCTTGGTAAGAGATATCAAAATCATTTCATACTGTATTATGCCAAACCATTGGCATATTATTTTTCAAACAACGAGGGACGGACAGTTAAGCGAAGTGCTTCAATGGGTTACAACGACGCATGCTACAAGATGGAACACATTTCGAAACAACCTTGGCGGTGGACATTTGTACCAAGGGAGATATAAATCATTTACGGTTGAAACAAACAACTATTTACTTGAACTTATACGGTACGTTGAACGCAACCCCGTGAGAGCTAGTCTTGTACCACGAGCTGAAGATTGGAAGTACTCATCTCACTTTAGACGAAAAAATAAATTAGACCATTGGTTAAGTGATACAATCATTGAGTTACCAAAAAACTATACTGAATGGGTTAATGAAAAAGAAAAAGATATCGGAGAGATGCGTTGTTCAGTAAACAAAGGAAAGCCTCTTGGCAGTGAGGGGTGGGTAACAAATATTATTAAAAAGTTTGGATTAGAGGTGACAGTGAGAGAGAAAGGGAGGCCTCCAAAGAAAAATATTATACCATAAAAATGTGAAAATAAATGGGTCTGACCCCTTTTTGTTTGACATTGTGTGGTGAGGAGTTATAATACAAAACCATGAAAAAAAGCGCAGAAAATGAAGAGATTTCAATAGATATTGAGACTGGAGACGAGATAGAACTTGAAGAAGGTGAGGCATCAAATACCGCTCTCAAGAACAAGCTTAAAGACCTTCGCGCCGAACTTAAAGAGGTGCAAAAAGAGCGAGATGAAAACCTTGCAGGATGGCAACGCTCTAAAGCGGATCTCATAAATTTTAGAAAAACTGTTGAAGAGGACAAACAGAGAGACCTGCTTCGAGCGAAAGGTTCTATTGTGCATGCTATTATTCCAGCACTCGATAGTTTCAACTCTGCTTTACAAGATAAAAGCTGGAGTGAAGTTCCAAAAAACTGGCAAGAAGGAATCGAGCGTATCGCATCGCAGTTCCATCAAACACTCAAGAATGAAGGATTAACATTGTTTGGAGCCGAAGGTGATACGTTTGATCCAAATATTCATGAATGTATGAGTGTTACCGTAACAGATGATAAGAATAAAGACGAGACCATTGTACAAGTTCTTCAACAGGGATATAAGCTCCACACAGAACTTATTCGACCAGCAAAAGTTATTGTTGCGCAATTCAAGGAAACTTCATAGAATACTCCTTGCTTTGCATATCTTTACCACTAATTATCAGTACTAACATCACGAACTATGTCAAAAATTTTAGGAATCGACCTTGGTACCACCAACTCAGCAATGGCAATCATTGAAGGTGGTGAACCAAAAATAATTGAAAACGAAGAAGGTGCTCGTACAACTCCTTCAGTTGTATCCATTTCCAAAAACAAGGAACGAGCTGTTGGTGTTGTCGCAAAGCGTCAAGCTGTCACTAATCCAGAAAACACGATTTACGGTATCAAACGCTTTATAGGGCACAACTACGAGGAAAGTGCAGTACAGAAAGACAAAGAAATAGTTCCCTACACAGTCGCAAAAGCTGACAACGGTGGCGTACTTATAAAAATGGGTGAAAAGGAGTACCGACCCGAAGAGATAAGTGCAATGATACTCCAAAAACTCAAGAACGACGCTGAGCGAAAACTCGGTGAGAAAATAACAGAAGCGGTCATCACGGTACCTGCGTACTTCAACGACTCACAGCGCCAAGCAACGAAAGATGCAGGAAAAATAGCAGGACTTGAGGTAAAACGTATCATAAACGAGCCAACTGCAGCAGCGCTCGCATACGGTTTCAACAAAAAGAAAGACGAGAAAATAGTCGTGTATGATTTCGGAGGAGGAACATTTGATATTTCTGTTCTTGAAGTTGGTGATGATGTCATTGAAGTAAAGAGTACCGACGGTGATGCACACATGGGAGGTCGTGATATTGACCAGAAGATTGTTCGTTGGATAGCTGAAGAATTCAAAAAAGATTCAGGTATAGATGTAACGAAAGATCCTCTCGCACTCCAACGACTTGATGAGGCGGCTGAAAAAGCAAAGATGGAACTTTCAACCGTATCAGATACTGAGATAAACATTCCGTTTATTACTTCAGACGCTACAGGTCCGAAACACCTTCTCCTAAAACTTACTCGTGCAAAACTTGAAGAGCTTGCAAGTGAGTATATTGAGCGTTCCGTAGCTATTACAAAACGCGCAATAGAAGCGTCACCGTTTAAAAAAGAGGATATTGACGAAATAATTCTCGTAGGAGGTCAGACACGCATGCCTGCCATCGTAAATGCGGTTAAAGAATTCTTTGGAAAAGAACCAAACAAGTCAATAAACCCAGATGAGGTTGTTGCAAACGGAGCGGCAATACAGGCAGGTATTTTACAGGGTGACGTAAAAGATATTCTTCTTCTCGATGTTATACCTCTTTCGCTTGGAATCGAAACTATGGGAGGAGTATCTACAAAGCTTATTGAACGTAACACAACTATCCCTACACAAAGAAGTCAAACATTTTCTACAGCAGCAGATAATCAGACACAGGTAGAGATACATATTACACAAGGTGAGCGTGCTATGGCAGCTGATAATAAGTCACTCGGACGATTTATTCTTGAGGGTATCCCACCAGCACCACGAGGTATGCCACAGGTTGAAGTGAGTTTCGATGTAGATGCAAATGGTATATTAAAAGTAACTGCTAAAGATAAGGCAACAGGGAAAGAGCAATCAATAAAGATAGAGGCAAGTTCTGGTCTTTCAGACAGTGATATAGAAGGAATGCAAAAAGATGCAGAGGCACATGAGAAGGAAGATGCTGAAAAGCGTGAACTCATAGAAATGAAGAATACAGCAGAACAGCTCATCTACACAGCTGAGAAATCACTTAAAGACTATGGAGACAAAGCTGGTGAGGAGGTGAAGAAAGAAGTTGAGGGTAAAATAGCTGACTTAAAGAAAGTGCTTGAAGGAACTGACAAGGGAGCAGTGAGAAATGCCGCTGATGCTCTTTCAACATCACTTTCAAAGATAGGCGAAGCAATGAGTAAGCAAAATTCAACCTCTAGTGAGGAGAAAAAAGATGATGCAGATGGTGGAGAGCCAAAAGTGAGAGACGTTGAACCAGAAAAAGAGTAGTATTCGTTTACACGTAACTAACATATGAGTAACAAGGATTACTACAGTATTTTGGGTGTTTCAAAGGGGGCTTCAAAAGATGAAATAAAAAAAGCCTTTAGAACACTTGCACATAAACACCACCCTGATAAAGCAGGGGGAGATGAAAAGCGCTTTAAAGAAATAAATGAAGCGTACACTGTCTTAAGTGATGACAAAAAGCGCGCTGAGTACGACACGTACGGTTCGGCGTTTTCAGGTGGCGGTGGAGGCAATCCATATGGAGGAGGTTTTGACTTCTCTAACTTCGCACAAGGGTTTGGTGGCAATGGTCAACACTTTGAGTTTGATATTGGTGATATTTTCGGTGATTTTTTCGGAGGAGGAAGAGGGGGACAAGCAAAGCGAGGCCGAGATATTTCTATCGACATTGAACTATCTTTTAAAGAAGCAGTGTTTGGCGTAAAACGACAAATACTTTTTACTAAAACGGGTACGTGTAAGAGTTGCGATGGGTCTGGAGCAAAGAAAGGAACTGAAACTATATCATGCTCAAAATGTAATGGTGCGGGAAAGGTGCACGAAACGAAGCAAACAATGTTTGGTGCATTTTCGGCTACTCGCATGTGTGGTGATTGTGCTGGAAGAGGAAGAGTTCCTAAAGAGAAATGTTTAGAGTGTAAAGGTCTCGGGGTAGTGCGTCGAGAGGAAGATATCACAATAGCGGTACCAGCTGGGATAAATAATGGAGAAATGATACGTATAACGGGAGGAGGTGAGGCGGTACAAGGTGGAATTTCAGGAGATCTATACGTTAAGGTGCATGTCAAGCAAGATAAAAATTTTAGGAAAGAAGGTTCTGATCTCATTATGCCTCTTTCGATAAAGCTTAGCGAAGCTGTTTTAGGGTGTTCAAAGACAATAGAAACTCTAGACGGTGACATGACTCTCAAAATACCTCAAGGAGTTACGTTTGGTGAACGGTTACGAATAAAAGATAAAGGTGTGCCTAAGCAATCTGGTACACGTGGGGACTTGTACGTTATACTTAATATACAGATACCGAACAAGCTTTCAAAGAATGCAAAGAAAGCTTTTGAAACCTTGCAAGAGGAGGGTATGTAGTATGTTAAATGAAGCAACAAGTAATGTGATGCTTACGGTAGGAAGTTTGTCTACTGATATTTTGATAGTGCTCGCACTCATTGTAGTGCTCAGTGTATTGGGGTTTATAAAAGGGAAGAACGTACTTTTCACAACTCTTCTTTCTCTCTATCCTGCGGCTTTGGTCGCTGTTTTTTTTCCTTTCTATGACAAGATAAACGTCGGTAATAACTCGTGGGCACTTATGTTTGGTCCCTTTGCTGTACTTGCACTTTCGTTTACACTTGCATTTGTTCTCATACGACCGTATGTTCATGCAGGGTATCAGTACCAACCGTTTTGGAAGATAGTTGAAGTTGTCGCACTCTCACTTTTTGTTAGTGGTTTTATCATTGTTCTCCTGTGTGAAATCGTTGACGTCGATAGGTTTTATGCTTTCAGTTCTTTCTTTTTGAGAGTCTACGTAACTAAAACCGCCCTTTTTGCTTGGACCTTCATCCCGCTAGCTGGAATACCGATATATTTACGAAGGGTTTAGAACCAATTAGAAAGTTTATAAGAAGTAGTATTGTTTACATTTTATACTTCAAGAAAAATTTTATTTTCAAGAAATTCTTGAAAATATCCACGGTATTTTTTCCTTAACTCAGGCAACTTCCAATCGTTGGTAGTAATAACATTTCTGCAATTAGGTGACTTACAGTTACATTTTAATTCATAATCAACATTGTGAGATAGTGGTGAATACAGTACCATAGCATAATCAAAAGTAATCTCTTCACCAAGCTCAATATCTCGCATTGCAACTAACCGTAGCTGGCCCTTAAAGCCGCAATTTGGGTCACATGAGTGGTTTACAAAATCAGATAATCCCAACTCTTCAGGTTTTTTTGCTCCAATGACAAGATTATCATCAATCTGATGAGCGTAATCACCACATGATTCAGGCAAAGCTTTCTCCTCTTCAAGTGTCATTACTGAGCCCCCGTACATTATTAAAGTTTCTCCTTTTTTAAATGATGAGTTCGCAAAAACACCCTTACCACCAGATTTTGCAAGACCCTCAATTAGGTTTTGATGTACCCATGAAAGCATACAAATAGTATAACAGATGTTTAATTAAGTATTTATTAAATCGACGATTGACAATATGTATATTATTGTGATATAATATACAAAGATAAATACACTATAATAAACAACCAACAAACAACCTAGAAGGAGGTTGAAATGGCTTGGATATTTCTTGTTATTGCAGCTCAAATAACGTGGGCAATGGGGAATTATTTAGATCGGTGGTTGCTAGAAAGGTACAAAGTAAGTGATGACGAAACCAGTGTTGGAACACTCGTTCTTGTGTCAGGTTTCTTCTCGATTGTCATCGGAACTGTAGTACTTGTTGTGACGTACAGCTTGTCACAGTTCGGTATCATAGAAGAAGAATTGTTACAGATTGGATGGAAAGAAAGAATGGTAGCAATGTCAGTGGGAGTGATTGAGATTCTTTGGCTTATCCCGTACTTGTATGCCTTGGATGAATCAGACGAAACACAATCTGCACCACTGTTCCAGAGTATACCTATTTTTGGTTTTATTCTTGGAGCGGTATTCTTCGATGAAATACCTACAGGAATGCATATTGTGTCAGGGCTCGTGATTATTACAGGTGCACTGATACTAAATGTGAACCTCGGCGCTTCGCGAGAAGCTGGTGCGCTACGGTTACAGGGCAAGGTGATTGTACTAATGTTATTAGCATCGTTTCTAATATCACTTGCTGCTTTCCTTTTCAAGGTAACTGCAGTAGAAGAGAATTACCTTGGTACTGTATTCTGGATGAGTAGTGGCAGTTTCGCAACATCCTGTATCATCTGGCTTTTCGTACCCCAGTATCGTCGTGATTTCAACGCATTTGTAAGGCGTTGTGACGTAAAAGGTGCTACTATTAATATCGTGAATGAAGTTACAGATAACATCGCGATATTGGCCTTTTACGGAGCGGTTGTACTAGGACCTTCCACTGCTATTGTGCAAGCAACCACTGCCTATCAGCCGGTATTTGTTCTCCTGATAGGGATGATTGCCGCATGGTTTGGCAGTCAGTTCCACCAAGAGCGTTTCTCTGGAAGTGGACTATTGCAGCGAATTATTGGTATCGCTGCGATAGTTGGAGGAAGTGTCATGATCTTTGTGTGACGAACACCCCTGATGTGAAATCACATCAGGGGTGTTTTAGAAAATTTTTATTCATTTATGAATCATATCCAATACTATACAACTCTTAGTAATGCGTTGTTGGAGCTCCACAAACGAAGAGAAAATACTAAACTCGTTCAAGAAGTAGAAACATATCTTAATGGGGACTTGCTTGAGTCTTTTAGTAATGGACCTGTTTTATACTTTGCTCGACATGTAGCTACGCCAAATAGAGAAACGATGGCGTTTTTAGGATTAGGACAACATTTGGATATGCGATGTGTAATAGGACAGGATTCAAATGATATTTTTGTTGCTCATAACACACTAAAACGCTCCCTTGGAAAAATGCCGGTCATAAAAGGATACTCAAAAGCAAATGAAGAAATTATTGAGCATGTAACTATCATTGATTTTAATAAATGGCAAGGATGTCGATTAAATGAAATAACAACTTTTTCAGGTCAAAATCTCATTGATTTCCATAATTCGTTGTTTGAAAAGGTGGTGAAAGATAAAAAGTTTGAAATACGCGATGATGCAAAGTGGATAGATAGAAATGAGAGAGGAAATCTTTTAGAACATTATAAAAAGCATTTAGCATTATTCTTAGTGCATGGTATTTTATTTGAGTATTTCCCGTCACATGATACAGCTGAACAGCGCATGGTCTCCGAGGTTCTTGCCCCAGCATATGATTTCGTACGTTCTCGTTTTGGTGTATCTCCTCTCATCACTCCCCCTGTCACACCGACTCAAGAGTTAGTTTGTAACTGGGAAGCTTATAGTGAAAATGTACTAAAATATGCTAAGAAACATTGTTCAAAGAATCCCACTTAGAACACTATACGATTAATACTACTCATGGTATATTCTGTTTATACCTATAGCATGAAGACTATTCTAAGTCCTATTCTTGTTGTTACTATTCTAGCTATTTCTAGCTCAATTTTCGTGACATTTTACTCAAGTGTTATCGCTCAAGATTTTGAAATGAATATACCTGAAGAAGAGACTGAAGATTTAGGTGTAGAAAATGAGAATCAAGGAAATAATGAATCAAATGAATTTTTGACCCCTATGAATGACAGTGAAGAAAATGGTGAATCAGAAGAGACCTTACCTGAGTTAGAGCGAGTCGAGAATCAAGTTCTTGAAGAACCAGTATCACAGATGTATGATTAGTTGCCTTGATTCTGCTCCCAACTTCTTAGGTTTGTTTGATACAACCTTGGCACCAGCATTGCTCTACTATTCATATATACCTGTAATTATTGCGATTTTATTAATCGCATTTTTTGTTTTAATGAAATTCAAATTACAAAAGAACAGAGAAGCAAGTATATTAATAATTTTAATTTCAATAGTATATTCTTTATACCTTTTTAATGAAATTATTACTTGGATTGCAGTACCTGCTGGTATTGTTAATTTTTCATGGCAGCTAGTTATACTGTTTCGCATCATTCTTGCCTTACTTGTATTATATTTTGTTGTTTCATTTACAAATCCCGGTTCTTCATACAAAAATTGGCAAATTTTTGGTTTACTTGTACTTGCACCAGTATTGATTTTACTACCAACGTCATTAAATACTACCGCATTTGATTTAACTAATTGTGAACCGGGTATTGGTTTGCTTCATATATATTTATATTTTGTTGAAGTGCTTATCATGGGACTTATTGTGTACAAGATTCTACATTCAGTAAAAAGAACGATTAGTCAAGAAAGAAAAGAATATTTATATTTACTCCTCGGAGGAACTCTCAGTTTCATTGCTTTTATTTCATGGGTAGATTTATACGCAGAAATAGTAGGTTTATCTTATGAGATTAACCTAGTAAGTCCTATTGGAGCACTTGTCTTTATTGGAACAATGCTTTACATGATTATTCACTACAACACTTTTAATTTAAAAATCTTTGGATCCCAAGTACTTGTTATATCTTTATGGTTTCTTATTGGGTCACTTTTATTTGTAGTTGTCTCACCCACAGCTACCATAATCGTTTGGATTACCTTAGTGTTTTCCGTTATTTTTGGAATTAATCTTATTCGTAGTGTTCGGTATGAAGTGGAAGCGAAAAGAATGCTTATGGAGGCAAACGCTGGACAAGAACGATTCATACACTTCCTTGGTCATGAGGTTAAAGGATTTTTTACCGTTGCACGAAACGGATATGCTTCAATACTAGAAGGAGATTTTGGTCAAGTTCCTGAACCGCTTTCTCAAATGGCTCAGAATGCTCTGACTCGAATGAATGCTGGTGTAACTATTGTTGAAGGAGTGCTTAAATCGGCTAATTTAAAAAGTGGGAAAGTGACTTTCAAATTTTCAAACTTCGATCTCTCTGATGCTATTCGAAAACGTATTGAATTAGCAAAGCCACTACTTGAAGAGCGAGGACTTGTCTCTGAGCTGCACGTACCTGAAACACCTTGCACTATAGAGGCAGATGAAGAACATATTACAAATCACGTATTAAAAAACCTCATAGAAAATTCTATTTACTATACTCCGTCTGGTTCGATCGATATTTCACTTACGCGAAAGCCAAGCTCGTACCTAGTAGCAATTAAAGATACGGGAGTAGGTATTACTGAGGAAGACAAGAAACGACTCTTTACTGAAGGTGGTCAGGGTGTAAATAGTACAAAATTTAATGTACATAGTACCGGTCATGGTTTGTTTATAGTTAAAAATATTGTTGTGGCACATAAAGGACGTGTGTGGGCAGAATCGGAAGGAGAAGGGAAAGGTTCTACTTTTTTCCTTGAGTTACCTGTTACTCAGAAAATCTCCCGCTAAGTAGCATCAAAATACGTAACTACTCATATTTAATGTGGATTTAAGAGTATGTCATATTATGAAAATGTGATAGTATCTTTCAGCTGTTCATTTTTTTTTAAGTTAGGTAACTATTTTTTAAAAAAATTGATGAACTAAAGTAAATTTCGATTTTTTCATTTTTAAGAAAAAATATGAGTAATACGGTTAAAAAATTTCCAAAAATAGTTATATATTTGACATGGGTTTCTCAAAATATTGCATGGCTTTGTGCAAAGCTTTTTTTTAGTATCTTTTTTAAAATTGAAGTAAAAGGTTTAGAAAATGTACAAGAGGTTAAAAGGGGAATACTCTTTGCTTCAAATCATGTAAGTGATTTCGACTCAGTCCTCATTCGAGCTGCAATTCCACTTTCCATGAATACTTTCCCTTTTTTCGCTGTTAGTCGTTCTAGTCATGATTACCAGTGGCGTGGATGGAGAAGGTTAGTATATAGAGATTGGGTATTTCGATTTTTAGGAGCGTACCCTGCACCAAAAGGAATGCGCGACTATGAAAAAGCTCTTAATACATTTGTACGCTTAGGTAGAAGCAAACAATCAATTATTATATTTATAGGAGGCAAACAGCAAACTATTGATGAGCCAATAAAAAATAAGGGCGGCGCAGCGTACCTAGTATGGAGTACTGGGTTACCTGTGGTGCCCGTAGCGATAGTGGGTACGCATGGATTGTGTGCAAAGAAAATATTTTTAGAGAGACCTCGAGTCACAATATCATATGGCACCCCATTGCATAAGAGTGATCTTTTTGTAAATCAAAAAGATGAACATGTACAACCAAGTGAGTATGCTTCTGCAAGTGGTATTATCTGTAATGAAATAACAAAAATGATTACTACTACTCATTAAGATCTTTTTACCTCCCCAACGTTGTACCTTAAAATAAACATATAATGTCTTTCAATAAAAACAAAAGAAAATTTGCATTTATTATACATCCAAGAGATTTTTCTGACCTACAGAATAAATTTTATATTTTGAAATACGTACCTATACGAATTCTTGCTTTTTTAGTGAGATTTATGCCTTCAATTTTTGTTACTTCTGTAAAGGGATTAAAAGATGAAAATGGAGAAAGCGTACAAGGGGAAATAGTTAGCATCTCTCTTACTGCTACACAGATGCTCCATAATAGAAAATTAGCCAAAAAGCATGTGATTGATGCTATTACACAAGCATCAAAAAGAGGGGTAACCCATGTAGGTCTTGGTGCATTTACGTCCGTTGTTACATCAGGCGGAGAAGATATTAAAAAAATAGTACCAGGAGTTCATATAACAAACGGAAATGCCTTAACTGCTTATATGACATACATAAGCATCTTAGAGCTAATTGAGGAACATAAGGAAGGTGAACCAAGTATTGCTATTATAGGTGCAACAGGTTCTATTGGTTCTGCTGTAACAGAGTTACTAATTCAAAATAACTCATTTAAAAATCTGTACATTGTAGGGAGAACACATTCAAACATAGTAGCACTCCTTGAGAAACTATCTTCTTACATACACTTTAAAAAAGTTTTACATGTGCCCCTTGATGAGGCGCTGTCATTAGGTGATATACTAATTTCAGCCACAAGCTCTGATGGAGTCGTGATTAAACCCCATCTCTTGAAACAAAACGCAATTATTTATGACATTACACAGCCCAAAAATATTTCTAAAGAGATTTTACTACAACGACCTGATGTTACTGTGTATGATGGAGGATTAATTGAGGTGCCTAAAAATGTAACAATAAATTTTAATTTTGGAATACCTAAAACCACAACATTTTCATGCTTAGGGGAGACAATGCTTTTATCACTCTCAAATTATCCAGATGATTTTTCACTCGGTAAAGTAACTATAGATAAAGTTGAATATATTAAAGAGCTTGCACAAAAATACAATTTCTTACCTGCAAAAAAAGTAATTTGGAGAAGTAATTAAATATGTTTCCTGAAAATCTTTCATACGTAGTACCGATTGTAAGCGGAGTTTCAACGTTAATAACTGGTGTCGTTATTCTTCTCCATAGTAAAAAAATGCCTCAAGCAAGGGCTCTCGCAGTTTTTACATTAATACTATCAGTTTGGTTATTTGGATCTTCATACATGTTAGCGCATTGTAGTGATGCTCTGTACGCTATTTTTCTTGATCGCTTAATTTATGTTGTTGTAAGTACTATCCCTGCGGTCATTTTCCATTTCTCTAGCAGTTACTGTCAAATAAGTGGTAGAAAGTATAAAGTTGCGACAGCGTATTTTGTCTCAGTTGTCTTTTCAATTTTGGCGTGGTCAGATAATTTTATTTCTGGATTAAACACGTTTTCAAACGGATGCCATTCTCAAGCAGGCATCCTTCATCATATTTTCTTATTTTATTTTATTGGAATGGCACTGATCGTTATTAAAGATGTATTCAAAAAATATAAAGAGACATCATATAGCATAGAAAAAAGGCAACATCAGTTTATTCTACTCGCTCTCGTTTCGCAGACAATCATTGGAACAAGTGCCTTTTTACCAGCGTATAATATAAACAGTTTTTCTTTTTCATTCTTCTCAGGATTGATTACTACTTTTATATTGGTGTATGCAATGTTTCGGCACAATTTATTGCAACTAAAAATAGTAGCTTTAGATATTTTTATTTCATTTGTTGTAGTTGCATCGTTACTGCAGATTCTGGTGGTAGAATCAAAAGCCTTAAAAATTGTTAACAGTATTGTTTTTAGTCTTATAGTTATTCTTGGAATATTAGTTACTCAAAATGTTAACGAAGAGATTAAAACGCGAGAAAAAGGAGAGAAATTAGCAAGGTATTTGGCTAATGCAAATGCTCGACTTCGTGAGCTCGACAGACAAAAAACAGAGTTTGTTTCTATTGCATCTCACCAACTTAGAAGCCCTATTGCCGCCATCAAAGGGTATACCTCGATGATTATCGATGGTTCCTTTGGTAAGGTACCAGATACTCTCAATGAACCACTCTCACGCATACTCGAGTCAGGACAACGTATCGGTGTTATGGTGGATGACTTTCTCAATGTGACACGTATAGAACAAGGACATATGGTATATAACCTGCTTCCTCAGAATGTGTATACACTTGTAAGTTCTGTTGTAAAAGAGCTTCATGTTGTTGTTGAGAAAAAAGGGTTAACTCTTAGTATTTCACCCGATTCTAATAAAGACGTTCAAGTAAAAGCGGATGAAGGAAAACTAAAACAAATTTTCTCAAACCTTATAGATAACGCTATTAAATACACGCCCAAAGGATCAATTACTATTTCTATAGTTGAAGTGGTAGAAAGTAAAAAAGTCTTGATTAAGATTAAGGATACAGGTATTGGAATAGCTCCTGACGAAGTCCAAAACCTTTTCCAAAAATTTAACCGCGCATCAAATGCAAATGATATAAATGTACTTGGTACTGGTCTTGGTCTCTACATAGTGCGCGAAATAATGAAAGCGCACGACGGTTGGATAAACGTTGAGTCAGAAGGTATCGGTAAAGGAAGTACGTTTATTGTGGAGTTGCCTGTGAGTTCTGAAAATAATCCTGCAAAGT
>CAYWWH010000014.1:0-8851 GCA_964462155.1 uncultured Candidatus Saccharibacteria bacterium
TTACTTGCTACTATGCTACAACGCTTTAGAAAGGTTCGTCCTCTCAGTCGGGAATACTCCCAAGCGGAAAACGATACAGTAAGTCAGGGTCTGATTGACACTCCACTTTGATACTGCTAGTATGCGTCAAGCTCTTCGGAGTGTTTTATTTTGTAAACATATGGCAAAAAAATCAGTAGTAGCACGATCCCAAAAGAAACCGAAATTCAGTACTCGGCAGACTAACCGTTGTTTCCGTTGTGGACGAGGGAAGGGGTACATGCGTGATTTTGACCTCTGCCGTATTTGTTTCCGTGAACTCGCGAACGAAGGACAAATTCCTGGAATAAGAAAAAGCTCTTGGTAAAAATATATGACTGACCCAATATCTGACATGATTATCCGTATGAAGAACGCCGCTATGGTAGGTGGTGAAATCGTGTCTATGCCACACTCTAAGGTAAAGGTGGCAATTGCTGAAAAGCTTAAAGAACGAGGACTTGTCACAGCAGTAAACGTTCGTGGAAAAAGTGTTGTTAAAACTCTTGAACTTACGCTTGCATACGATGAGAAGGGTGTATGTAAGTTTAGTGATGTAAAACGTGTTTCAAAACCTGGACGACGTGTGTACATGGGAGCTGAGGATATTAAAGCGGTTATGGGTGGTACGGGCTTTCTTTTCATATCAACTCCTAAGGGAATTCTTCTTGGAACAGAAGCTCGTAAGGAACGAGTAGGTGGGGAACCACTTTTTGAAATTTGGTAAATACTATGAGTCGCATTGGAAAAAGAGCTATAGCAATACCTGCAAAGACTGAAGTTTCTGCTACTGAAACGTCCGTCACTGTGAAAGGTCCTCTCGGAGAATTATCAAAAGAACTTCATCCGTATGTCTCTATTGCTGTACAAGAGGATGGTGTCTTAGTTTCTCCTAAAAACGAAACACGTTTAGCACAGGCACTCTGGGGTACGTACGCTTCACATGTAAAGAATATGCTCAAGGGAGTAAACACCGCATACGTTAAAAAACTCATCCTTGATGGAGTTGGATACAAGATGGCAGTAGCAGGAAGCGAGCTTACCATGAGTCTTGGTTTCTCACACAAAGTTATTGTTGAAATTCCAAAAGGACTCACAGCAACTGTAGAAAAGAATGAACTCACAATAACAGGTATCGATAAAGATCTCGTTGGACAATTTTCAGCAAACATTCGAGCATTGAAGAAACCAGAGCCATACAAGGGTAAAGGGTTCCATTACAGCGATGAGGTTATCCTCCGCAAGCAAGGTAAGAAAGCAGTATAAACAATATGAGTACAAGTAGTGCGACAAAACAAATAAACAGACAGCGCAGGCACAATCGTGTTCGTGCTAAGGTCGTAGGAACAGAGGAGCGTCCTCGTCTTGCAGTCTTTCGTTCAAACAAGTACCTCTACGCACAGATTATTGATGATACGAAACGGGTAACGATTCTTGGTGTAGACTCTCGAAAGGTGACAGGAAACGCAGGTGGACGAGCAGAGGCACTCGGTGAAATGGTAGCTCTTGAAGCTAAGAAGAAAGGGGTGACTAAGGTTGTCTTTGATCGAGGTGGATTCCTCTATACGGGTTCCATACAAAAGTTTGCTGACAGTGCTCGAAAGGGAGGACTAGAATTTTAATCATATGAATGACACCATGACTCAAAACACGAATACGGAAGAAATCAAAACTCCAGTTGAGGGAGCTCAAGAAACGCGAGATGCACGAGGCGATCGAGGTGGAGACCGTGGAGGCGAGAGAGGCAGGAGAATGCGACGTGTGCGAAGACCTCGAGTTCGAAGTGAGTACGAGAGCAAGATTCTTGGTATTCGTCGTGTGACCCGTGTTGTCGCTGGAGGTCGTCGTTTTTCTTTCAGTGTCACACTTGTTATCGGAGATGGACGAGGACAGGTCGGTGTTGGTCTTGGCAAAGCATCTGACACAGCTCTTGCTATAGAGAAGGCTACTCGAGATGCAAAGAAACACCTCATTACCGTACCTCTTACGAGTGACCTCTCTATCCCACACGAAGTTACTGCTAAGTATGATGCAGCACAGCTCATTCTTATCCCGAAACCGGGAAAAGGTTTCCGTGCAGGAAGTGCTGTTCGTACTGTTCTTGAACTCGCAGGAGTAAAGCACGTTATGGCAAAGATACTCTCACGTAGCAAGAATCCTTTGAACAATGCACGTGCTACGGTTGTTGCTCTCAAGAAACTTAAAGCAGTAGAATCAAAAATGAAACCAAAGGAAGACAAGAAAGATAGGAGACGAGCTCCACGAAGAGAGGGGAAGAATAGTAAATAAATAGGTATCTATGCAGCTTCATAACATTACACAAAGTACTGGTATCACAAAAGATCGACGCATTGGTCGAGGTGGAAAGCGTGGTAAAACGAGTGGTAAAGGTCACAAAGGTCAGAAGTCACGCGCAGGACACAAGATTCGTCCAGTTGAGCGTGACATCATCAAGCGTATTCCAAAGCGACGTGGTCATGGAAAAAATAGGGCTCGCACTGTAAATGCAGGCAGAGTTAAACCATCAGTCGTAAATCTCGCAGCTCTTGAAACAGCTTTCACAACAGGTGATAAAGTATCTCCAAAGGAGCTCGTAGCGAAAAAGCTTGTACGAGCAGAGTCAGGTAAACTTCCACTCGTAAAAATTCTCGGACAGGGAACCCTTACAAAAGGTCTTACGATTTCAAATTGTGAGGTTTCAAAGACCGCAAAAGAAGCTATAGAAAAAGTAGGCGGACAAGTGCTTTAATATACGGAGAGGGTAGTGCCTCTCCACCAACAACATGATAGGAGCTTTCATTCAAAAAATTCAACTCATCTTTAGAGATAAGGTTTTACGAGGGCGTATATTCTTTGTTCTCGGTGCACTCGCTGTGTTTCGTCTCTTGGCATCCATCCCTATCCCAGGAGTAGATAAAGAACAGCTCACTGCTTTTCTTGAGAGTAACCAGTACCTCGGACTCATGAACCTTTTCTCAGGAGGAGGTCTTTCAAACCTTTCTATCGTAATGCTTGGAGTAAGTCCGTACATCACTGCTTCCATCATCATGCAACTCATGAGTATCATGTCTCCTTCTATTAAGGCTTTGAATACGGAAGAGGGGGAGACTGGAAGGCAGAAGTTTACTCAGTATGCTCGTATGCTCACAGTACCGCTTGCGTTTGTTCAGGCATTTGGCTTTTTGATGCTCCTTTCACGGCAGGGAATTATCGCTGATCTTTCCATTTTTACTTTTGTCGTAAACGTCACCGTTGTGGCTGCGGGTTCTATTTTCCTCATGTGGATTGGAGAGCTCATAGGAGAGTTCGGCATTGGAAACGGAGTTTCGCTCATCATTTTTGCTGGTATCGTGGCGTCACTTCCAAGTACCGTAGCACAAGTCTTGTATACCTTTGAACCTTCTCAAATACCAACGTACGTAGCGTTTGTTGTTGTTGCAATACTCGTAACCGCTGCTGTAGTCATCATCACAGAAGCTGAACGTCCAGTACCCGTAACGTACGCTAAGCAAGTTCGAGGGGGGAAGAGTTATGGAGGTGTTTCAACCTACCTTCCACTTCGTGTGAATCAAGCAGGAGTTATTCCTATCATCTTCGCACTTTCAATCATCTTGTTCCCTCAGATGATACTCACTTTTATGCAGAACGCTTCAAATGAGAAGCTTGCTGATATAGCGGGAAATATTCTCACGTACTTCACGAACGGATGGATTTACGGAGTCATATACTTTGTTCTCGTATTCTTCTTTACCTACTTCTACACTGCAGTAACGTTTGATCCACAATCTATTTCAAATAACCTTCAAAAGTCTGGCGCGTTTATTCCAGGCGTTCGTCCAGGGGGAGCAACAGCTGAGTACTTGGCAAATGTCATTACGCGCATAACGCTTGTAGGAGCACTTTTCCTTGGTGCGATAGCAGTACTCCCAATAGCGATGCAGGGAATAACAAACAACGCTTCATTTGCGATAGGAGGTACAGCACTCCTCATTGCAGTATCAGTAGTGCTTGATCTTGTGCGTAAAGTGGATGCACAAATCAGTATTCGCGAGTATTAGGATATTGCATCTTCAATACTAAACAGTTCCTTGTGTTTTAAGATACTTGAGACTGTTTCATAAATGAAAAAGCTCTCATGAGAAAATGAGAGCTTTTTCTTAACAACAACGAAGTGATTTATTATGGAAGATAAACGTATTAAAAAAAATTTTACTATACATTTTTTATTGTTCAGTATTTGTGTACTAGCTTTTTTTTCGTGCACTATACATACATTTGCTGCTAACGTAAGACTTACGTGGTCTCCGAATTCAGAAGCAGATTTGGCAGGTTATAAAATGTATTATGGAAGAAAACCAAGGACAGGGGATTGTCCTCAAGGAGGATACACTAACTCAGTCTACGTTGGGAATGTCACTTCTCATACGTTTGTTGGTTTGAAAAATAACGAAAAGTACTTCTTCTCTCTTTCGGCTGTTGATACTTCAGGGAATGAGAGTTGTTTTTCTGAAGAGGTGAGTAAAGTGATTACTTCTTCAACTTCAAGCGCGAGTGTTGTAGAAGATGGCTTAGTAAGTAATGGTGAAAATGGCGGAGGTGATAAGCGCTCAAAAGCAGTGTCGAAAAAAATAAGTATACGTACTTCATCTTCAGCGTTGTCTTCAGGTTCTACGACTTCCAAAAGTAGTAATGTGGAAGAAAAAAGTAGCACTATAATAAATAAAAAAACTTCAACAAGCACACTACCTGTATACACTTTTACACGAGATCTTTCATTCGGTTCTAGAGGAGAAGATGTAGTTATTCTTCAAAACATATTAATTTCACAAGGGTATTTAGCAGAGGGTAGCGCTTCAGGCAATTTCTATAGTCTCACACAGACTGCTCTCAGTGCATACCAAAAAGCAAATGGAATTTTTCCTGCAACAGGGTATTTTGGGCCACTTACTCGATCATCGATACGTGCTTATCAAGCGCAAAATAGACCTACACAAAAAAGTGAGGGAAGCGGTCTTGAAGCATTTGTACGCTTACTAATTGCACTTGAAATTATTCCAAAAGAAAAGGCAGAACTCGCACAAAAGATTGTTATGGATAAAGAAAGGTAAAAGTGTATGTATATCATTAAGAAAACAAGAGAATATCTCATAAAAAAAGTAGTATATACATCTGGAATCGTGTTTGGATGGTTTCTTCTCCCAGTCTATGTATTTGCTGGAACAACTATACTCACGAGTTGTGGCACTCTTGATAAGAACGGAGAAATGTATATTTTAGCAAATGATGTGAGAAGTGACGGTACCTGTTTTAGCTTGAACTCTACTGGTTCAACCTTGGATCTTGGTGGACACGCAGTGACGTACGCAGATATTGATTTTACAGGCATTGAAAATCCTGGTTTTGAGACGGGAGGAAAAAATCAGTTTGATGTTCCAGGGTGGGATTTGAGTGGTGCACATGGGCATGCATATCGGCAAGATTATACAAAACAACTTTTTTTCGATAGATACTCTCTTCGTATTGATAATATTGCAGGAGATGCGTATAAAGAAGAATCAGTAGCAACTTCACCAGTATACCTACCTGTTGCTGGGCAGTATGCTCTTACCGCAGAGGTGAGAGGTGGTCCCTATGGTCCATTTCTTGCAACTATGGCAATTGAAGGTGTTGAAACCACCTGTTCAAACACTGTGAGCAATATGCATACATCTGTAGAAACAGACATGTCATGGGATATGATTTGTGAATTTACTGTCACAGCACCAAATACAGTAAAAGGTAAGATACTGCTTAAAACCAAGGATGAAACAAAAAATACGTATCTAAACATCGATGAAGTAGATATTCGTCCAATTGGGTTTGGTGGTATCAAGAAAGCAAATTGGAACAAAAACATGGCAGAGATTAAAAATGGGACAATACGAGAAGGTCGTTCAAAAGCAATATACTCACCAGCAATTGATACAACGTTTGCGAAAAAAATACACCATCTTACTTTAGTAACAAATGGAATAAATAGTGAAAATATAAAAGAAGTGTGGGGAGGTGATTTTGAGATATACGATAATTACCTTGAAGCTAATGGTAAATTACCATTGAATCGTCAGTATCCTTTTTCTATGATTAATCTTGAGAGAACATCAGGGGGTAATCATATTTACAATAATACACTTCTTAATGGTCCACATGTTGGTATAAATCATGGCAATGCGACAGGAGGTGTTCTCAATCCAAAGAAAAGCGAAATTTGGGGCAATACGATAAAAACAAAAATTATCGCAAGTAATGGTTTTGCAATTAATGCAGGAAGTAATCTTGATATTTTTGATAACGCAATTACTCCCATTCAAGGACATGGTATTGGCTTAGGGAGAGATTCAGATTCTGTTCGAATATTTGACAATACAATCGAGCCAAGTACATGGCCTTGTAGTGAATACTCAACATATTTCTATTCAAATTCTGCTCATGGGATTCGTATAAAGAACTATGGATCTGGGGCGCTTGATAATGTAGAGATATTCGGTAATACAATAACTGGTCATACCAATCCTCAGCTTTCGAGCTGTTATACACATGTGACAGGAATAACAAACTATATTGCCGATGATGCAAAAGGAGGTCCAATATCTTCTAATGTTACAATCCACGACAACGTCATTTCAGTGAATACGGACAACTATCTTCAACAACACGCAATTGCATATGAAGGTCAGGGTTTCGGAGAATTTTACAACAATACACTTACAAGCAACCATATACTTATTGAATTATCAGATAGCGATGGAGGAGGTATATCGTCAGTTAATAAGGTGTTCAAAGATAATACTTTGATTAAAGCTGGGAACTCGCCGGGTTTCTACACTTTTCGGTATGGATACTTTTCTCCAAAAAACAACACATTTGTGAATACTGTATTTCGTAATGGAGCGGATATGAGAAATATTTCATTTGGGAATAATAACGCTGGTGCTTCTTATAGTGATGTCGCAGACCTAACTAAAGCATGGACTGTCACATTTTTTGTAAAGAATGAAAAAGGCATGCCGGTAGCTGATGCACTTATTACAATTAATCCTTCAAATAGTTTAGAGAAAATTTTGCTAAGTACTGATGCGTTTGGAAGAGCTGAGAAAGTACTAACTGAAGATATTTTTCACTATAAAAATGTAACAACGAAGAGTTACGATATTTTTTCACCATATACTCTTACTGTGAGTAAGACTGGTTTTGCGACCGTCACGTCAACTCTTGAAGTCAAAAAACCTATTACTGTAAACATAACTCTAGGAATCAAGTCATCTTCTGTTGATGGGGCAAATTCTTCAAGTACTCAAAATACCCTTGATAAGATTGCTCCGAAGGCTCCAACAGGGCTCGCTGTTTTTTAGGAAGAGAATTTTTCTATATTCGAAACTGTGATGTGAAAGTAAAAGAGTTGTGGTACAGTGTTGAGACATTTAATCTGATCAAAAAATTATGGAACTAAAAACAGCAATACTCATTGGACCTTCAGGATGCGGTAAGGGAACTCAGGCTGAGTTACTCAAGAAATACCTTGAGGAACATGATACTGAACATGAGACACGGTACTTCCAAACGGGTGCGAAATTCCGAGAATTTATGGAAGGAGAAACCTTTATTCAAAAGAAGGTAAAAGTTGCCCAACAAGAAGGTAAACTTATGCCAAGTTTCTTACCTATTATTATGTGGGGAGAGTTGTTTATTGAACATATTACGGGCAATGACCATATTATCTGTGACGGTTTTCCTCGACGCGCTGAGGAGTCTCCCTTACTTCATTCTGCTCTTGAATTTACTGAACGAAAAAATCCCGTCGTTATCTCTTTCGAGCTTGATGATGAGGTTATTCTCGATAGGTTAGTAAATGGTCGCAAGCGGTTTGATGATACGCCAGAGAAGGTTGCTGAACGTCTGCAGTGGTTTCGTCGAGACGTGTCTTTGGCTATTAAGTTTTTTGAAGAGCATCCATACTATACGGTCGCACATATAGATGGAAATCAGACAATAGAAAACGTACACAAAGATATTTTGAAAGCACTCAGTATAGCTGAGTAATTTTGAGTTGGATGAAAATTAAATCAGACAAAGATATACAAGGGCTCATAGAACTTGGTAAACGTCACGCTGAGGTACTTGAGACTGTTGCGAATGCAGTGCACCCAGGAGTTACAACAGATGAACTTGAGGAGCTTACATATTCGCTCATTACTGAAAAGGGAGATATCCCATCTTTTAAAAATTACCGCCCTCACGGTGCTCCTCGTCCATATCCTTGTGCACTCTGTGTTGCTCCAAACAATATTGTGGTACATGGTATTCCTACTGAACTTTCCTACACTTTGAAAGAAGGGGATATTATTGGTCTTGATATCGGTATCACTCGAGGAAATCTGGTTATTGATGCAGGAAAGACAGTTGCTGTAGGCAAGATAGATGAACGAGCTCAAAAACTTCTCCATGCTACCTATGAAGCACTCATGCGTGGTGTTGCACAGGCATGTGCAGGGAACAAGACAGGTGATATAGGGAATGCAATACAGTCATATGTAAAAAAGGAAGGGTACGGTCTTGTGCGAGAACTCTGTGGACATGGTGTGGGGCACTCCCTTCACGAAGAACCACAGATAATGAACTATGGCACGAAAGGAAAGGGGGTGCTTCTTGAAAAGGGAATGGTTATAGCAATAGAACCAATGCTCAATGAAGGGAGTGGTGATGTTATTTTCGAAGACGATGGATATACCGTTACGACTCGAGATGGGTCCCGTTCAGCGCATTTTGAACATAATGTTGTCATTACTGATGGAGA
>CAYWWH010000014.1:8951-12453 GCA_964462155.1 uncultured Candidatus Saccharibacteria bacterium
TATTACTAATTTACTGTGCGGAAGTACCTGCTATACTTATATATGGGGAGCGAAACATATTGTCCTCAAATATACCGCAAGGGAGCTGGTATAGATTCATATCACTGAAAACTTCGAAAGAAATTTTCAAAGACGTGAATCAACAAGGCACCCACCTAGTTTTTTCTAGGGCAGTATAGTTTCGCACCCTTTCAAAGAATCGCCTACGAAAGAAGGGCGATTTTTTGCGTTATGGACATTCTGTGTAGAAGTGGTATAATATAAACATACTGTTCTAAAGCACGCTTGTAGTAAACCTGTAGGCGTGTTTATTCGTTACCCAAGTATGTGGTACACTTGTTTTCACGTATGCAACAATTACAAAGCTCAGTACTTAAAATTCTTTTCGTTCTCATCTGGTTTTTAGCGCTCGCTGAAATGACGGCAGAGTACTACTACCTGTACTGGCTCATTAAGTGGTTTGATATCCTCATGCACTTCCTCGGGGGAGTGTGGGTCGGTATAGCGAGTATTTGGCTGTGGCACTTCTCAGGGTATCTAAGAGAAAAGAGTCTCCCTGCCATGAGAACGCTTTTAGTTGTCCTCCTTTCAGGTATTGGTATTGGGATTATTTGGGAGCTCTACGAGTATGGTGTGTGGAATATCACAGGAGCACCGCTACCACCAAACTACATCGGTGATACTGTTCTCGATCTCGTCATGGATACCGTTGGTGCAGTGTTCAGCTTTGTTGCCCTCAAGTACTTCCTCTTTGACCCACACGTAAAAACACAAAAAATATAAACGTTAAAGCCCGCTCACGCGGGCTTTAAACTTATATTGTTTCTTTCAACGTGTAACTCTCTACTTCGTAACAGTATTTACTATTCTCTCAAATGATTCAGGAGATTCTTGAGCGATTTCTGAAAGCATCTTTCGATTAACTTCAATATTCTTTGCTTTCATAGCCGCGATAAATTTGCTGTAGGTGAATCCTTGAGCTCGAAGTGCTGCATTTATGCGGACAGTCCAGAGAGCTCTAAAGTTGCCTTTCTTTTTTTTGCGATCTTGGAAAGCGTGGTTACCTGCATGAGAGAGCACTTCGTTGGCTTGGCGCTCTTTCTTACGGATATTGCCACGCATGCCCTTCGTCTTTTGAAGGACGTTCTTGCGGTGTTTGAGCTTGGTTGTTCCTCGTTTTACTCGTGCCATGGTAGTTGATTATTACTAAATTATCCTTTAAGGTTACGTCCGATTTGTTTTGGACTAAGGGTTACCGTAGAACCTCCACGATTTCTCTTAAGTTGCTTTTGTCGGCGCTCCATTGCGTTGAAATGATTTCCCCCTGGGTTTCGAACAAGGAGTTTCCCAGTAGGGCTAACTCGAATTCGTTTTGTGAATGATTTGTTTGCCATAATGTGTTAAATATTTTTTGTTTGTTCTTGCTCTTTCTTTTTATCCTTTTTTATCTTCTTTGCTTCTTTCATCCTCTCTTCTGCGATCTTTTCCAATTCTTCCTTACTTGGTGCGGGTCTTGATTTGTCTCGCTCTATCGTGCAACTAAATCCTTTTGGACTTTTAGCTATTTTCTCTGAAATCTTGAAGGGAACAGCTACGATTTCGAGAAAGCGTTCAAGTCGTTCAGTGAGGAAGGATTCATCCATGTACTTGTACCTACCCCAGAGAAAGAGGTCTACCTTCACTCGGTGTCCCTCAAGGAGCCATTCTTCAATCCTGTCACACTTAAGTTGCTTATCTCGCTCCCCAGTCCCTATCTTAACCTGTGCAACCTTTGTTTCTGTGGTGTGTGAATTTGCTCGAACTTCTCGTTGTTTTTTCTTCAGTTCGTACGTGAATTTACCATAATCTGTGATTTTTGCAACAGGGGGGACAGCTTTTGCTGATACTTCTATAAGATCAAGCCCTAATTCCTCAGCTTTAGCTATTGCATCGTATTTTGACATAACTCCAAGGTTTTCGCCCTCAGGTCCGACTACACGAAGCTCGCTTGCACGGATTTCGTGGTTTATGTGAATCTTGCCATCATCGCCCTTTTGAGTATTCATGTATGTAATAAGCGCACTTTTGGTGCGTGGAGAGACTATACCATATATATAGTAGGTGCGCTATATGACTTGCGTTGGACTTACACAAACAGCGCATTTCTTCGTCAAACTTCACAAAATGTCGTTCACAGTACCCATAGTACAGCTCACTCCATTTTGCTCGTTTTCCTCGAAGTGCGACCAATTTTTGTTAGCGACAGCGTTACAAAAATGAAGTGCTCTTGTGGCGCATCTGTTTGTGTAAGTCCAACTACTGAAACGGAATATTTCTATACTATCTACTCAATACTCTTTACTTATTCTTATACTAGATACCCATACTAACAGGTGGTATACTTCAAACTTATGAACACCACAGAAAAACCACCGAAAAAACAAAATATGAAGCAGGGTCAAAAAAATGAAAATCAAGGTTTTGAGCCAACACGTCAGTTTTGGGTTAATTTACTCATAACCTTCCTTATTCTTTTTGGACTCACGAGTATTTTTTCATACTTTGCTGAGAGTGGTGATAAACCCGAGGAGATAGCACTTTCAGAGGTTGCGGGAGACATACAGGAGAGTCGAGTCGAACATATTGTTGTTGAAGGCGACATTCTTACCATAACGTACAAGAAAGAGTCAGAAGAAGCTCCCGTAGTTGAGAAAAAGTCAAAGAAGGAACGAGGAACAGCACTTTCTGAATCACTCAAGAATTATGGGGTAGAGGGGGAGAAACTCCGCGCAGTTAAGGTTGAGGTCGTGGATGAGAGTGGTTTCCGTTATTGGCTTGCTACACTTGCGCCATTTATCTTCCCGCTTTTGTTCGTACTCATACTGTTATGGTTTTTAATGCGACAAGTCAAAGGGGCGGGCATGCAAGCGTTTACCTTTGGGCAAAGTAAAGCACGCATGATTGATCCTGATGATAAAGGGAGAAGAATAACCTTTAAAGACGTTGCTGGTGCAAAAGAAGCGAAAGAGGAACTTTCAGAGATTGTTGATTTCTTGAAGAATCCAAAGAAATTCATTGACATTGGTGCTCGCATTCCGAAAGGAGTGCTTTTAATGGGAGCGCCAGGAACTGGTAAAACACTCTTAGCGAGAGCAGTGTCCGGAGAGGCTAATGTTCCTTTTTTCACAATTTCTGGTTCAGAATTCGTAGAACTTTTTGTTGGTGTGGGAGCGAGTCGAGTTCGAGACCTCTTTAAGATGGCGAAGAAAACTGCCCCTGCAATAATTTTTATCGATGAAATCGATGCAGTTGGCCGTGTTCGTGGTACGGGAGTGGGAGGTGGTAATGATGAGCGAGAGCAAACTCTCAATCAAATTCTTGTTGAAATGGACGGTTTTGAACCAAATGAGAAAATAATTATCATGGCAGCGACAAATAGGCCTGATGTTCTCGACCCAGCACTCCTTCGTCCAGGACGCTTCGATAGGCGTGTCATGATAGATCTGCCAGATAGAAACGATAG
>CAYWWH010000014.1:12553-20275 GCA_964462155.1 uncultured Candidatus Saccharibacteria bacterium
CGTGAGAAAAGTATCACTGCGTACCACGAGGCAGGGCACGCACTTGTTGGCTCTGTGCTTGAGTTTTCAGATCCTGTACATAAAGTGTCTATCATCAGTCGGGGACGTGCGCTCGGGTACACCTTCACGCTCCCATTTGAAGATAAGAAGATGCAGAGCAGAAAGCAATTTCTCGATGATATCGCTAAGACGCTCGGTGGCTACGTAGCTGAAGAATTGGTTTTTGGTGATCTTACGACCGGCGCTTCAAATGACCTTCAGGTGCTTACTGCTCTTGCAAGAAACATGGTAACCCGTTGGGGTATGAGTAAGAAAATTGGTCCACTTGCTCTTGAATCAGACGGTGGTCAAACACTCTACGGCACGGGCGTTGTTCCTCGAGAATTTTCTGAGAAAGTTGCTACAGAGATTGATGCTGAAGTTGAAGACATTATCAAAGATGCGTATAAACGTGCGAAGGATGTTCTCGTCACTCATCGGAAAGCATTAGACTCTATAGCAGAGAAACTTGTTGAGGTTGAGACCCTTGAACGTGAAGAATTTGAAAAACTACTTATTCTCAATGGTATCGAACCAAAGCAACGGGAAGAAGAGGGAAAGGAGTTGATAGGATAGTTTGCGCCCTAAAACAAAAGAGCAATCTTCAAGATTGCTCTTTTGTTTTACTCATGTGGTCACCTGTCACTAACTATTTTATTTCATTTCATTCCTAAAATAGTAAGTGCAGTCGACCCCAGCTCGCGTGTCTTTTGTTTTACCATGGTGGGGTCAAGTCACTAAGTAAAATATTTTCCTATGTTTTACCTTGTGGTCAGGAGTTGCTAAGGATTGTTCGTCGTAAACTCCTCAAATTCTAAGCACTCACGACCCTACCTCGCATGTTTTCTGTTCTTGGATAGAACAGAAAACATTGCTCCGATTCGCACAGACGTCGCAAGCAATGCAGTTTGCTTGCTAAAACAAAACACATTCCTTGGGAGGGAATGTGTTTTGTTTTGCGTCTGTGCGCGCACTAGGACTCGAACCTAGGACCACCGAGGTATAAGCTCGGCGCTCTACCAACTGAGCTATGCGCGCAGGTGAATACTACTATATACCAATAATAAAATAACGGCAAAAGTAGAAGTTTTTATAAAAATTCTATGAATGGATTTAAAGTTTTCACCATACAAACACGACGGTATTGGTTAGTACTATAATGAATAGTGCTACAATACATCTATCATGTTCATTGGATTAAGCGAACAAGAAGCGGAAGTGAGACGTTTGCGGTTTGGAAGAAATGCTCTTCCTCAAAAAAAGAATCGATGGGTAGATATCCTCATCCGCCAATGTCGAGGATCCTTTAACTACCTCCTCTACGTAGCTGCAATACTCTCCTTTGCATTTGGTGAACACATTGATGCTCTGTTTATTGTTGCGTTTGTCGTTTTCGGAGTAGGTCTCAGCTTTTTCCAAGAGTACAAAGCAAACCTTGCAACAGAGAAACTACGAGCTTTTCTTGTGCGAACAATTACTGTTCGTAGAGATAATGAAGATGTTGAAGTCTCAATTGAGGACGTTGTTGTGGGTGATATCGTAAAACTCGAACCCGGGGATATTGTTCCCGCTGATGCCGTGGTACGTTATGAAAACGGTTTCCTTGTTGATGAGACAACGTTTACAGGGGAGAGTGTTCCAGTCTCAAAAGAGGTGGTAAAAGAGGTAATTACGCCGTACCGAGAGGAAACCATGGTCTTGCAGGGAACGACGGTTGTTAGTGGATTTGCGTACGCGGAAGTTGTACAGACGGGCACACAAACACGTTTCGCTTCGATAGCGAAAAAAGTCTCAGAAACGGAGGCACAGAGCGAGCTTACAAAAAACATAGATACAATAAGCTCGTTCATACTTCGCGCGACCATCATCACCCTCCTTGCGGTTGTTCTTGCAAATATCCTCATTGACCAAGATATTACGAGTATCCCAACTCTCATCATTTTTTCTATAGCATTGGCAGTTTCTGTTGTTCCCGAGGCGCTTCCTCTTGTAATGATGTTTTCACTCTCAAGGAGCTCGCTTCGCCTTGCTCACAAGGGTGTTATTGTTAAGCGACTCACCTCAGTGCAAGACCTTGGTTCAATCGACCTTCTCTGCACAGATAAAACTGGAACGATAACAGAAAACAAACTTGTTTACTGCAATGAGTACATCATCCCTGAAGCTCCTTTTCATCCGCTAGTCTATGCTCGACTTGCAGCACAAGACCTTACTGGAGATAAACCTGAACCTTTCGATCTTGCGATAGATGAAGCTCTCAAAGGTGACCTGCGAAGTGTGTGTGAGCGATTTACCTTAGAGGAAGAAGAGTCGTTTGATCCACATGTACGGAGTAACGGTGCCTTTGTTACAAATGGAGAACAGCGCCTTCACATACGTCGAGGAAGTCCTGAGTACTTCTTCGATCAAGGTATTATCGATCGTGATAGGGTAGGGGCTTGGCTTCTTGATGAGGAGCGAGCCGGTCATCGGGTTCTCGGGGTGAGTTATGATGATGGGCAAGGTGTACGTTTTGGCGGTTTTGTGTCATTTGAAGACGTTCTCAAGGAATCAACACTTGAAACCATGGCGCATGCACGAAAACTAAATATCGCCATTACGATTATTACAGGTGATTCGTATGTCGTTGCTGAGGCGATAGGTCGACAGACTGGTCTTGTGAGCGAGCACGAGCAGGTGGTTGATGCCAGTGAATTTCTTTCACTTGGAAAAGATGTCCAACGAGAGCGAGTGGAAAGCATACGAGTGTTTGCTCGTACGAAACCGGAACAAAAGTTTGAAATCATTACACTCCTTAAAGAGACACATACCGTAGGGTATCTTGGAGAAGGGATAAATGATTCTCCAGCACTCAAGGCGTCGCATGTGTCGATGGTTGTACAAAGCGCTTCTGATATTGCTCGAGAGACGGCTGATATTGTTCTCCTAAAGAGCGATCTTCACGTGATTATTGAAGGGATACGCTATGGCAGGGAGACTCATGCAAATATTTTAAAGTACATACGCGCGACGCTTGTTTCTAACTTTGGAAACTTTTACGCAGTTGCTATTAGTTCACTCTTTATCACCTTCCTTCCCATGCTTCCAAAGCAACTCCTCCTCCTTAACCTTCTTTCAGACTTTCCTATGATGGCTATTGCGTTTGATAGAGTACGTACGAAAGAAATAGCTCGCCCTCAGCAGTACAATTTCAAGTCACTGTACGTTACATTTATTGTTCTCGGTCTCATTAGTACCATTTTTGATTTTATCTTTTTCGGACTCTTTTTCCGCATCTCTCCCGAAGTACTGCAGACGAACTGGTTTATCGCAAGTGTGATTACCGAGATACTTCTCCTTTTCTCTATTCGTTCATATCTACCAATTACGGAAGCAGGGAGACCAGCTCCAGTACTTTTCATACTTTCAGGATTGGGGTTGGTTGGCACTGTTGCGATACCGTTTATTCCTCCACTTGCATCTTTCTTTGGTTTTACGGAGCCATCTCTTACGCACCTTTCCATTATCCTTCTCCTAGCCGGAGTGTACCTCGTTCTTACAGAAGTTACAAAAATTACTCTTTCGAAGAAGTTGAGGTAGTTGTAAAAAAAGCTCGAGCTGAGATTTATAGATAGTAAACACTTACTCAAAGTGTAATTTTTCTTTGCGAAGCGTGAGCGCGTCCTGCAAGGCAGGGTACTCTCTAAGGGATGAGTGCGTTTCAAGTATGTTCTGTGCCTCAACTCTAGCCGCTTCAACCATCTTGATGTTTTTCAAGGCTTCCATTCCGATGTCACTGAGACCAGACTGACTCCTTCCATAGAGTTCTCCTGGACCACGGAGTTTGAGGTCGTACTCAGCAAGCTCGAAACCATTCTTCGCTCTTTCAAGTGCTTTGAGTCGCATTGTCGCATTACCGTCAGTTGAAAGGACATAACAGTACGCTTGCTCACTTGAGCGCACAACTCGTCCACGGAGCTGGTGAAGTTGTGAAAGGCCAAATCGCTCCGCACCTTCTATGATGATGATTGTTGCGTTTGGAACATTCACTCCAACTTCTATAACTGATGTAGCAACAAGGACATCTACGTCATGATTAAGAAAAGCGCGCATTGTTTCTTCTTTTTCACTCGGTTTCATTTGTCCGTGGAGCATGTCGACACGATACCCACGAAATTCTTTCATACGAAGTTGCTCGGTCTCTGCTTTGACTGAGCGAGTCATGAGTGCATCGGCTTTCTTTGGGTCGGGTTCATCGATGCGAGGACAGATGACGTACACCTGCTTACCCCGAGCAAGTTCTTTTCGTATTTCTTCGTACATCCCTAGCCTTTCGGTTGACCCTATGATTTTAGTAATTACTTTTTTCCTCCCAGGAGGCATTTCATCAAGTACTGTTAGATCAAGGTCTCCATACATCGTGAGAGCCAAGGTGCGCGGGATAGGGGTTGCGGTCATAGAGAGTAAATGTGGAATTATGTTTTCTTTTTTTGCCAATGTTTGTCTCTGCATCGTACCGAAGCGGTGTTGCTCATCTATAATGACCAGTCCAAGGTCCCGGAATTGAACGCTTTTCTGTATGAGAGCGTGTGTGCCAATGAGAACTGAAATTTCACCTTGCTCTACCCACTTGAGGAGTTGTGCCTTCGATATCTTGGTTGTCGCATCTTTGGAGACCTTCGAGGGGAATTTTTTACACGTTCCTGAGGTGAGGAGTCCAATGGAAATTGGAAGATGTTTGAAAAAGGAAACAAACGAAGCAAAATGTTGTTCGGCGAGAATCTCAGTTGGTGCCATGTAGGCAACTTGAAGTTTTGCTGATGGTCTTCTAGGCGGTGATGTGTTTATAACAGCATACGCGCTTCCTGCCGCAACAACTGTTTTCCCGGACCCAACATCTCCTTCAAGGAGCCTGCTCATTGAAGGAGATGAGCTCATATCATGGAGTATTGCTTGTAGTGCGCTTTCTTGACCTTGTGTTAAAGAGAAGGGGAGAGTTTTAAGAAAATCTTGTACATGCTCTTTCCCTTTAGTTATAGAGTACGTTGGAAGTGTGTTTAGATCATGGCGGATGCTCTGTTTTGCGAGTTGGATGAGGAATATTTCTTCAAATGCAAAGCGTTTTTTTGCCGCCTGTACGTTTTTATCGTTTTTTGGTTTATGTATCCATACGAGTGCGGTTTTGAGTGAGGGGAGGGAGTACTTGGAGAGAATGTGTTCAGGTATAGGGTCAGTACAGAAAGAGAGAGTTTTTTCTGTTAGGATTTTTGAGAGTGTATGGCGAAACCAGCGAGAAGAAATGCCAATCGTTTCAGGATAGACTGCATAGAGCTCGTGTTCACTCTGTGAGGCGCTAAAAACGGTGTCACTAAGAGCGACAGGCAGTGTCTCGACAAGTTCGATTTCAGGATTTGCTACATAGGGAGATGTTTTTCCTTCAATGCGTCCTGTCACTTTTACGGAGGCGCCATCGACAAATTTTTTTGCCATGTAGGGTTGGTTGAACCACATGAGCTTGATGCGTCCCGTGCCGTCGTGAAGCCATGCTTCTCCCATAGGACGCTTTGACTTCCATGCTTTGCGCGTTTCAGGGTTTTTGAGGGTGCCGTAGAGTATGGCATCCGTTCCTTGCGTGACTCCGCTTATTGTTTTTTCATCACCCGAGTATTCGTATCGCGTGGGGAAATGGTAGAGTAGGTCTCGAACTGTTTTAATTTTGAGTTTGTTGAGTGCTTTCCTGTGAACCTCAGTAAGTCGTATGTGGTTTTGAATAAGCTCATCAAGCATAGAGGTAGTATACCAGTTTTATTAACGTGCTCTATTTAAAGAGTATTTATCCACACAAATACTGCATATATGAAATGAAACACGACAATCCTGCTATATGATTAAAATAATTAGTATTGTCAATATGCTGTCCGATATAGAGCTACAGAAACAAGAGGGAAATCCCGTATTTAAACCCAGGTTCTCTGAAAAGAATACAAAAATATTTGCTTTAATTTTTGTTGGTGTTGCAACCTTTCTTGCGGGAGTCTTTTTTTACTTTTTTACTTTGGAAAAGATGGGTGACTTGGAAGAGAGGAGTGCTCTACAACCGGTAAAGCAAGAGTCAGTTGAAAAAAAAGCCTGTATATATGGTGATGACGCAAGTGCGAGCAAGGTTGCGCATGAGACTAATGACCTAAAAATATGTTTATGTATTAAAGATGAAGCGTTACGAAACCTTTGTGAGGAAAATATTAGAGATAGTTTGACATATAAGTCAGCACTTAAACAACTCGACGTACGCATGTGCGATTCCCTCATTGTAGAGGCTAGAAAAGAGGGTTGCATTGCGGTTATTGAAAACAGTATTGCGTATTTTGAGAAGGAAGACCCAAAACGTTTAGCTACAATATTTTCAATGTCTCATCATAATGATAAGGCAATTCTGCAGTACGAAGAGTTACTTGAATCTGACCCTAACAACATAGAATACTTAAAAAATGTAGCACTTGCGTATGCTGAGAAAGGACTTAAGGAACAAGAATTTGGAAGAGATCAGACCCCGTTTGTAGAGAAAGCGCTTGCAACGATAGAAAAAGCAAAAAGCATAAATGAGAACGACTCAGATATCTACAGGGTTATGGGGTACGTCTATGAGATACAGCCGAATCTTTCAACGGCTCTCACGTGGTATGAAAAAGCTATAGAACTCGATCCTACAAATATTGCGGCATATGCGGGGAAGGGGCATGTAAATAGAATGCTCGGGTTTTTAGAGTTGGCAGTGTTTGATTTTGAAAAAGCAGCAGAACTTGATGTTGGAAATACCTACCCATACATTTATGCAAATCTTTGTACCCTTGAGTATTCAAGGGGCAATACTGAAGCTTCTGAAAAAAATTGTAATTTAGTACTTGCTAATGAACAGGAAAATTCTATTACCAAGACGGATGCATTGCGAATCCTTTCTTCAATAGCGTTAAGTAAGGGGGAGTATTCAGTAGCAAGGAGTTACCTTCAAACAGCGTTAACAATAACTCCAAATGACTCGGCTTTGTATATTGATATTTCAAAGACAAACCTCTACGTAGAGGAGTATGAGAATGCAGAAATTGCTGCAAGAAAGGCAGTGGAATTATCTCCCCATAAGGCAGTCGCACGATTAGCTTTGGCACAAGCACTTTACATGCTTGAAGAGTTTGAAGAGTCTATCGAAGAAGCTCAAAAAGGAATTGGTTTAGTTGAAAATGATGTCTCATTACTCACGCCTTCAAAGCCAAGCGTCTTAAAAGAGTTGTATGCACAACTATCTTTTAACTATAGAGAGCTCGGCAACACAGAGAAGCAAGACGAATATCAAAAACTTGCAGAAAAGATAAAGTATTAGTGTGAAATAGATATGAAAAAATGGTGCATATATAGTATATTATTTTTTATAGCGCTATTCGGGTACGCCGATTCAGTGTATTCTGCTCCGCAGTGCTCGGGTAATACTTTTGACGCAGGATCAGATCCTGCCTGTTGGACAAGTTACACTTCTTCTTACACCTGTTCATGGAGCGTCTATGGTCCTGATTGTTGTGTGCATTGGTTTTTTGGTCCATGCGCAGTTTTTTCTGGTGGTTCTTGCCCAGCTTCACATCCGTATCAGAGAATAGCGTACGGTCATCCGATTTGGTACTACACAAATAGTTGTGGGGGGACTACATGCAATAA
>CAYWWH010000015.1:0-16256 GCA_964462155.1 uncultured Candidatus Saccharibacteria bacterium
CAATCCACTTATCCACAGACTTTCCCCAAACACTCACACAAAGTAGCATTTTTGGGAACTGGTATTGTGGAAAAATGTAACTATAATACTCGAATGACTCAGCTCATAGATACCAAGAAAGTTTGGGAAAACGCTTTGGTTGATATCGAGCTCTCTGTGTCCAGAGCTAATTTTAGTACATGGTTTAAAGGAACCCATGTTGTAAAAATAGAAGACGGCATTGTCTACATCGGTGTACCTAGCCAGTTTTACAAAGATTGGCTTGCAGATAAACATCACAAAACCATTCTTCGAGCTCTTCGAGGAGTATTCCCAAACACTCGTGGAGTTGAGTACGTCATAGCTCGTGAAGAGAAGAAGAAACCAAAGATAGAGAAGAAAACCATGCGACCTTCTCCTTCTTCCGAACTACCTCTTGCTGAACACTACATAAATAGAGCAGACAACTTAAACCCTCGCTACACGTTTGACTCGTACGTCGTTGGGCCTTTTAATGAGCTCGCTTTTGCTGCATCTCAAGCGGTTATCTCAGAACCCGGCATCACCTATAACCCCCTCTTTATCTACGGAAACACCGGGTGTGGAAAAACACACCTCATTCAAGCAATAGGGAACCATGTAAAGAAACTCAATGGTTCTAAAAAAGTCTACTACACCACCTCTGAGCGCTTTGGTAGTGACATTGTGAATGCTATTCAACAAAATTCTATTCAACATATAAAAGAGAAGTACCGTCAGTATGATGTCCTCCTTATGGACGATGTTCAGTTCCTTTCAGGTAAAGATAAAATGCAGGAAGAACTTTTCCATATTTTCAATTCACTCTACGAAAACAATAAACAGATAGCATTTTCATCGGACAGACACCCAAGCTATATTTCAGACCTCACCGATAGGTTACGTTCACGATTCGGACAGGGAATGATAATCGATGTTAACACTCCCGACCATGAGTCGCGTATCGCGATACTTAAAACAAAAGCTGCTCAACACAACTTCATACTCACTGATGAGTTGGCACAAATAATAGCAGGTGAGGTCGAGGGAAATATTCGTGACCTTGAAGGTATCCTAAACCGCGTCATTTGTCAGACACAACTCAAGGGAACACAGCTTGATATGAATGATATTCGTCTCATTGTTAAAAACAACCTTCGTCCACAAAAAAATGTGTCTGTTAAAGATTTGGTTGAAAGAGTCTCTCGCTATTACGATGTGGAAGATGCTGTTATCTACGAAAAAACAAGAAAGAAAGAAGTGGTTAAACCCCGCCAAATCATCATGTTCCTCATGCGACAAGACTTTAATATTTCCTACCCTACGATAGGTCAAAAACTTGGAGGGAGAGATCACACTACCGTTATTCACTCGTGTGAAAAAATTAAGAAGGAACTTACGGAGGACCCAATACTGCAAAGGGAAGTGGAAGAAATTCGAGCGATGCTCAAGTAAGTTCTGTATACGAAGGAGAAATATGTTCTTTACATGTGGATTACGAGAGGAAAAGAACTGTGTTAATAACTTTTTTCTCTGTGGAGAAAAGTAGGATAGCAAAATTCGCTAGTTCAAAAAATACTTTTCCACGCACTCTATCCACAGGTAAGAAAATAGAGAGGAGAAAAACAGAGTGTACTTTCAAGTTATTTTAGAGTATCCACATATTAACACCCCTAATAGTAACAACGTTTAAAAAAATAAAAATTACTATCTACTATGAAATGTACAGTAACCCGTGAACAACTTCTCGAACCTGTAGTACAGGCAGATAAAATAACCGTAAAGAAACATACACTTCCTGTTCTCGGTTGTGTCGTCCTTGAAGTTACTGAGGATACCTTAACTATTACTGCTACAAACTTAGAAGTAGGTGTTCGGTACAGTGTTTCAGTAACACAAACTGAACAAGGGGTTGTTGCTATATCAGGAAGTGTACTCTCACATGTTATATCTTCGCTTTCAAATGGTGCAGAAGTGCATCTCAGTACAGAAGAAGGGTATCTCCTTGTAGAGAGTGTAGAAGGAGTATCACGACTAGCGCTTCAGAGTGTTGAAGATTTTCCTACACTTCCTGAAGTGCGTGATGCTGTAGAGATTTCACTTCCTGTGAAAGAGTTTCGAGATACGGTAGGAGCTGTTTTATACTGCGCAAGTACCTCAACAATAAAACCTGAGCTCTCAAGTGTTTTTGTGCACGCTCACCAAGGGTTTCTCATAGCCGCTGCTACTGATTCATTTCGCCTAGCAGAGAAGAGGACTGTTTTGAAAAATAGTGTCGATGCAGACCCGTTCCTTTTACCCTCTAAAACAGCAGGAATTCTTCTTCGTACTCTTGAGGGGATGGAAGGTGAGGTAACGCTTGTTACAAACAAACACCAACTTTCTATTCGATTTCCTTCACTCTACATCACCCTTCGACTTACAGCAGGAACGTTTCCTGACTATACACAAGTTATTCCCAAAGAGTTTAGTACTGAAGCTACTGTCCTTGTGCTTGATTTTGAACGTGTACTTCGAAAGGCGTCTATCTTTTCAGATCAGTTTAATCAAACAACACTTTCCGTTTCTCCTAAGAAGAAAAATTTTGAAGTGTTTACTAAAAATGATACTGTCGGAGAAACGAAAGATATCCTTCATGCAGCACTTACTGGTGAAGATATTACTATTCGGTTTAATCAAAAGTACCTCATAGACTCACTCCACTCTATTTCAAGTGACAGTATTACACTTCAGTTTGGTGGAGCTTTTCAACCTGCTGTTATTCGACCAGTGGGGAATGATGGTTTTCTATACCTTGTAAGTTCAATGAATAGGTAGTATGGAGCTCTCTAAGTACCTCGAACGGTATAAAAATCTTGAACCTCCAGAAGAGAGTACAGTTAAACTTCTTATTCGAATCATTAAAGATGAATGTGGAATAACCCTTGAAGAAAAAGAGATTTCAATGAGGCGTGGAGGTGTTGTACTCACCTGTCACCCTACAGTTCGCTCAGAGCTTCTCCAGTACGTTCCGAGTGTTATTTCAACACTACATAGGAAACATAAAATAAGACTTTCATTTATTCGGTAGCAGGACTTACGAGAACAGCGAATTTCATCGTCAAACGTCGCAAAATATCGTTCACAGTACCTGTAAGTACAGCTCACTCTATTTTGCTTGTTTTCCTCGAACTTCATCTGTTCTCGTAAGTCCTCAAATGTGGAGGTTTTAGTTACTTTGAACCTTGCACTCGGAACTTGGAACTTCGAACTCAGAACTTTTCTACTCAACAGTAAACGGAATTGAAGCAATCCCTTTTGTTTTCTTTGTATATGCAACAACTTTAAGGATATGGTCGCCAACACTTACCCCTTTTTCACCGGGCATAAATGAGTACCTATCTTTATCTCCTTTTGTTTCTCCAACAGGAATACTATCTACGTAGTACACTACTTTTGTGACAGTATCCTCACTGTCTATGTCGATACGTACGGTAACAATTTCATTATCTTCTACTACCTCGTTTTTATTTGGTCGCTCTATAGTTACTTCTGGTTTTGGGGCAGATGGGTCTGTTGAGGAGGCAGTATCTCCCTCAATAGAAGAGATATCTAAACCATTTTGTTCCGCTCTCCAAGCAAGTACTCCAAACTCCCAGTAGGGGTACTGTGGATCGCTATAGGGATTACTAGGGAATACCCCTCGTGGATCATCTTTCATAACGTAGTGAAGAATAGAATGTACTTGAGGTACTTCTTCGTCAGTACTTGAACTCGTTGTTTCTCCCTTATATCCACGAAGTACGGGCTTAAGAGTAGAATCGAGGGGTTCGGGTTCTGTGAAGTCGGTTGTTTCTGGATACTTGGCAAAGTATGCATTCATGAATTCGTTCCACATTGGTGCAACAATAAACCCTGCCACCTTTTTTTCCATTGCGGTATTGTTGTTGTTTCCAGCCCATGCACCAACAGCGATTTCTGGAGTGTAGCCGATAATCCACGTATCACGGTAATCATTCGTTGTTCCTGTTTTTACTGCCACATCTCTTTCAGGGAAGTGGAGGTATGAATTCGCACCGTACGCAGGAGTACGTGCAACATTATCACTCAGTATGTCTGATATAGAGCGAGCGATTTCTGCATCGAGTACCTGCTCGGCTTTAGGGTGGTCGTATGGTTCTGTTGCGTTTCCTTTCTTGATTTCTTTAATGGCAGTATATGGATTTTTATACCCCTCGTTTGCAAAGACTCCGTACGCACTTGTCATTTCAAGGAGAGATACTTCACCTCCTCCTAAGACAAGTGTAAGACCGTACCGTTTATAGTCCTCAAGAGTTGAGATACCCATAGAGCGAGCTAGTTCGATTGTTTCTTTCATACCCGCAAGGTAGAGAGCTTTTACAGCTGGGACGTTTATTGACTGGGCAAGTGCTTCACGTATCGTCATTGGTCCACGGAATGCATCATCATAATTTCCTGGTGAGTAGCAATCACCTTCGCTTGTAAAATCAGATTTTGCACAAGCGGTCGAAAATTGAGTTTTTACGTCGTAGAGCACCGTTTCTGTCGTATACCCTTTTTTAAATGCAGCAGCATACGCAAATGGTTTAAACGAAGACCCTGGCTGTCGCTTTGCTAGACCTATGTTGAAGTTTCCATCTACCTCTTCATCGAAATAGTCTCTACTTCCCACCATCACAAGTATTCCTCCAGTTTTTGGATCCACTGCCATGAGAGACGCGTTTGAAGCGTTGTACTTCTCGCTGTTTTCGAGGGCACGTTCATACACTATTCTCTCAGCTTCTTTTTGAAGTTCCCAGTCAAGGGTGGTTATGACAGTAAGATTTGCTTGCGCAAGCTCTTCGCCGTATGTTTTAGTAAGTTCATCAATAACATAAAACACAAAATGCGGAGCTTTTATTGAACCGCTCGTAAATGGTCGAAATGCAACGTTTTCTTGCATTGCCGCATCGTACTCTTCTTGTGTGATGTACTTAAATTCCAGCATCTTTTCAAGTACTTTGTTTTTTCGAGCATCGAGAGCATCTTTGTGACTACCATAAGGGGAGTAGTACGAAGGCGCTTGGGGAAGTGCCGCGAGATACGCACTTTCAGCTAACGTCAGTTCATTTGCTTTTTTTCCAAAGAAGCCCTGACTTGCTTCCTCAATCCCATATTTTGTTCCACCGTACGGTATTTCGTTAAGGTAGAGTTCGAGTATTTCATCTTTCGTTAGATCTCGTTCGAGCTTAACGGCAAGTACCCACTCTTTTAGCTTACGGGAAATCGTTTTTTCTTGAACCAAAAGGGTGTTTTTAACAACTTGTTGTGTAATAGTGGAGCCACCTTGTCCTCCAAACAGGTCACCGTCTTGAAGATTTCTCACAATAGCTCGAAACACAGCAAAGGGTTCAACCCCAAAATGACTATAGAACCCCGAGTCCTCAATAGATATAGTCGCTTCCTTTACATGGTCGCTAATCTCAGTGAGTGGAACAAATGTGCGACGTACATCCTGGTGCATGTCGTAAAGTAGCACCTCCCCTGTTTTGTCGTATATTTTCGTAGACAAACCACTTCGTTGTTTTTCGATTATGTCTATTGTCGGCATTTTTAAAGTTGATGCCCATAAGAGGAACACTCCACCGACAATGAGAGTGGAGGCAAGAAAAAGTGCAGCGATGCCTAAAAAGACATGCTTTGAAAAAAGCGTGCGGATCTTCATATAGGTACTATAGTAGCACGAGAGTAAAATATTTACTCGTCGCAAGAAGTGCGTACTTGTGATACAGTAGCTCCATGGAAGATACAACATACTCAGAACTTTTTGAACGTGGTGTCCATGAGGCGATAGGTATTGAGCCACTTAAAAAAAAGCTTGAAAACAATGAAAAACTTATCATTAAACTTGGTATTGATCCTACAAGTCCAAACTTACACCTCGGACGCTCTGTCCCTCTTTTGAAACTTCGTGATTTTCAAAAACTCGGACACACAATTGTATTTATTGTCGGAGATTTTACGGGTGTTATAGGAGATACGTCAGACAAGGAGAGTGAGCGACCTATGCTCACTCGAGAGATTATTGATGCGAATAAAAAGTCGTATTTCGAACAAGTAGGGAAGATAATTGATCTTGAGAAGACGGAGCTTCGCTACAACAGTGAGTGGCTTGGAAAACTTACCTATGGTGATATTGGAGAGCATGCAGATCAGTTTTCAGTAGCTGATTTTATTGCTCGAGAGAATATTAAGAAACGACTCGATACCGGTAAGCGAGTGTCGCTCCGTGAGGTCTTGTATCCGCTTATGCAGGGCTATGACAGTGTGGCAATCAAAGCAAACATTGAAATAGGAGGAACTGACCAACGCTTCAATCTTCTTGCAGGCAGGGCACTTCAAGAACATTTCGGGCAGGAACCGCAGGGCATACTCACAAACCCCCTCATTCCCGGCCTTGATGGGAGAAAGATGAGTTCAAGTTGGGGTAATACTATAAATCTACGGGATGATGCGGAAAACATGTATGGGAAAGTGATGAGTCTTCATGACGATCTCATTGGAACATACTTTGAACTCTGTACCCGCGTACCTATAGATGAGGTGCGTTCGATACAGGAAGGTTTAAGGAGTGGAGATGCACATCCCCGTGATGAGAAGATGAAGCTCGCTCGAGAGCTAGTGACTCTCTACCACGGAGAAGAGAGTGCTCAAAAAGCTGAAACACACTTTATAGAGACGTTCCAAAAAGGCGAGGTACCAAGCGATATTCAAGAAATTAAAGCAAAGAAAGGAGATAAAATAATGGATGTACTTGTCTCACACAAAGTTCTCAGCTCAAATTCAGAATGGAGACGGCTTGTTGATGGGAAAGGGGTACACATACTCATGGGAGAAGGGAAAAAGACGATTGAAGACCTTCACACAACTCTCGAAGATTCTCTCATACTCAAACTCGGTAAAAAAACATTTGTAAAAATCAGCGTCAAGTAAGCACTGTACTCTCTGAGATATACACAAGCCCGCAGGCGCGGGCTTGTACTTGTAACTTTAAACTTGTAACTTCGAACCGTCCCCTACTCATCGACGTCGTCATAGAGATCAAAATCCATAAACTCATCATCTTCTTCAGTATCTCCATCCACTTCTTCATCCAAAAGTGCATCTTTAATAAACAAATCATCAACAGGTGCGTCTTCTAGTTCGTCATCAAGGTCTTCATCTTCTGGAAAATCCAAATCATCAAGATCTTCGAGATCTTCGCTTTCTTCTTCCTCAAGTAATTCCTCCTCTTTTTCTTCTGGTTTTTTGGTCATACCGTGCACTGGTTGTTAGGTTTTATTTGGTAAAAGGTAACACTATGTGTGTTGTGAGTATTTGTAGCAAATCAAGTGCGTGTGTGCAAGGGGGTATGTGTGGGGATATTACTTATACGTTGAGCGGAGAACAATAGAAGCGAGAGCAGTTACTCCGACCGCTATGGCATCATACTCATCATCGTAACGAATTGGTTTTGTAATGCGTACCAATTTTTCAAGCATGAGAATAACTTGCTTTTTTGTTGCGTTTCCATCGCCTGTCACCGCAATTTTGACCTGTTTCGGGGTGAACTCTTCAATAGGAATTGATTGCTCTTTGATAATGTAGAGAAGTGCTCCTCGCACCTCAGCAACATGCATTGCTGTTTTTTGGTTGGAAGCAAAAAAGAGGTTTTCAAGTACGCAGTAGTCTGGGTTGTGGCGCACAACCCACTCTTTAACTGTACTTGCCACATTGAACATGCGGACATCAAAAGAATCTTTTGGATTAGTAGTGATGCAGAGGGAATCTATAATTGTATCAATTCCTTTTTCGGTGCGTTCAAGGACAGCTACTCCACAGCGATCATACCCAGGGTCAAGCGCTAGTACTTTCATGGTTTTCTAGGTTTGAGTAGACGTACTCAACATCGTCGTGTTCTTCAAGGGCAGTAAGTAGTATTGAAAGTTTTTTTCTATCTTCTTCACTCAAAGGAATGGTTGTTGTCGCATTCCACTCCATACCTTCTTTGGTGAATGCCCAACTTGCAGCCCCTGGCTCGGCTAATTGGTAGCCAAGTTTTGAGACGAGGTGCTTAAGCTCCGCAACCGTCCTGTTTCTGTTGTCAGTAAAAGTTTCAATAAGGAGGGCTACGCCTCCTGGGCCGTACATTTCGTAAGTAATTTGTTCAGAACTTGTTCCCCCGACACCCGCCCCTTTTGCTATTGCGCGTTCAATGTTTTCTTTCGGCATGTTTGCCGCTTTTGCTTTTTCTATAATTGTTTTAAGTGACGGTGAATTCTCATCTCCTTTCGCAAGTCGAGATTCAACTGTTAAGAGGTGTGCAAGTTTACTGAACACCTTGCCTTTCTTGGCATCAACAAGTGCTTTTTTGTGCTTTATGGTTGCCCATTTTGAGTGTCCTGACATATGTGTGTGATAACGTGATTATACTACGATGACTTAGACCTGTGTATCTTGTGTTTATTTTACAGCTCTATACTGGTAGTATTACAGGATGAAGAGAGTATTGCTTTTTAGTGGTTTTTTGGGATGCGCAACCCTTCTTTCGAGTGGCGCTGTCTTAGCTCAAAACACCTCTTGGTTAAAGTCTGTTGTAAGTGAGACTTTGTATGTTATTCCAATTTTTCTTTCACTATGTCTTGCGCTCGCTGTTATGTTTTTTGTGTGGGGTCTTGTGCAGTTTATCCAGATTGCAGGAGAAAAAACAAAAGAAGAAGGACGTCAAAAAATGGTCTGGGGAATTACAGCTCTTTTTGTTATCGTGAGTGTGTGGGGTTTAGTTGCCTTACTTCAGCAAATAACTGATGTACGAGGTGGTCACGCACCTGCTTCTCCCCAGATTAAGTACTAGTATGAAAATAAATCGATTACTACTCACGCTCACGGTTCTAGGATTCCTCTCTCCTCTTGCTGTAGGTGCGCAGAACTTCATGTACATTGAAACGTTTCTCACTCAAGTCGGCGACCTTGTGGAAAGGGTCATACCTATTTTAATTGCACTCTCACTTTTGGTTTTTATATGGGGACTGGTGATTTTTATACGCAGTTCTGGAGACCCTGATGCAAAAACAAGAGGGAGAGACAAGATGGTGTGGGGTTCCATAGGTCTTTTTATAGCGGTTTCAATTTTTGGGATTTTAACAACGTTAGTTACGGTATTTAATATCGGAGATACTTCAACAGGGCACATTCCTCCGGAGGTGCTTAAGTAATATGAAATATTCACTTTTTTTTCTCGTCCAATTTTTTTTACTCTCTTGCCCTACGTACCTTTTGGCACAGAGTGCGAATTTTAGGTACGTCTCCAATGTTTCAAATTTAGTAACGTACACATTTGCTTCTATTACGTACTTACTTGTCGCTCTGGCGCTTGTGTGGTTTATATGGGGAATCGTAATTTTTATTAAAAATGCAGATGATGAAAAGGGGCGAGGAGAGGGAAAACAAAAAATTATCTGGGGAATCATCTCCTTGTTTGTCATTATAAGTATGTGGGGTTTGGTGGCGCTATATCAGCAACTCACTAATGTTTCAGGTAACGCTAGTGGTCTTACGCCACCTGCCATACCTAGCCGTGGTCGCTAAAGAGCGTTTTTTCGGAGGGGTAGTCTATTCTGAGATGCGCATACCCAAGCGGTGTAACGACTCTCCCTCGTGGGGTTCGCTCAAGGAGTCCGCTTCGAATGAGGTACGGCTCGTACACTTCTTCTATTGTAGCGTCTTCTTCAGCGGTTGCCGCTGCCAAAGTACTTAGTCCCACAGGTCCTCCATTAAACTTTTCAATAATCACACTGAGGAGGTGTCTGTCTGAGTGCTGAAGTCCAAGGGAGTCGAAGCCGAGCTGTTCGAGAGATTCTTCTATAAGGGTAACATCGAGAGGGCGTTTGTGTATTTGAGCGTAGTCCCGTGTTCTCTTCAAAAGGTAGTTTGCTGTGCGTGGAGTAAAGCGACTACGGAGAGCGATAGCGTGGGACGCGTCTCTATCGAGTGACACATTGAGGATGTGTGCAGAGCGTTCGACTATTCTCGCTATTTCTTCATTTGAGTAGAACTCAAGGCGAAATACGCCCCCTGAAAAGCGAGAGCGGAGAGGTGCTGAGAGGAGTGCAATGCGGGTTGTCGCCGCGATGAGTGTGAAAGGTGGAAGTTCAAGTTGAATAGTTCTTGCAGATGGTCCCTTGCCAATAATAATATCGAGTACGCCAGACTCAAGAGCGGGGTAGAGCACCTCCTCGATTGATTTATTAAGGCGGTGAATTTCATCGACAAAGAGTATGTCGTTCTTCCCGAGGTTTGTGAGAATAGCTGCGAGGTCACCCACTCGTTCTATAGCTGGACCAGAAGTTACTTTCATAGCAACACCGAGGTCTGAGGCGATGAGGTGGGCGAGTGTTGTCTTCCCAAGTCCTGGGGGGCCGTAGAGGAGGAGGTGTTCTGGAGCATGGCCACGTTCTTTAGCCGCGTTTATGAGTACGTTGAGATTGTTTTTTACCCCCTCTTGCCCTATGTACTCGTTCCACACTGAGGGACGAAGTGTCTTGTCGAGCCACTGGTCGGGTATTTCAGTCCCATTTTGCTTGTTGTTTTGAGGGGTTGACATATATATTACTTTATGCTACACTTCTATATTAGTTGAGTACAGTATTACTACTACAGGTATATTGTACACACATTTCTTTACATACGTTAGGGCTTGAACCCCCGACGTGACAGATCTGCGCTTGCGTGGAAACGTGCATGACACGAGGACTTCTTGGTTAGTTTTAACCACGTCGCTTATGCGGGGTGGAAACTTGGCTGGGATACTCCTTAGTATGATGTGCGCATTTATTCACTTAAATGTGTCACGTCTGGGGTTCAGAAACTAACATTCTCCTGAGATACATGTTTAAAGTTACAAGTTGAAAGTACGAAAGCCCGTATGCGGGCTTTCGAAATGTTTGTGTACTTTTAACTTTTCACTTGCAACTTTTAAAACATAGCCATTTGCGTATGTTTTAAATTAAAAATCGTCTCCCAACACTCTTCGTATCTCATCCACTGTAGTTATTCCTTCAAATACTTTTAAAATCGCATCTTCTCGCATAGTGAGGTAACCCTGTTTTTTAGCCACTTCTTCGAGTTCGCGTATGGTGAGGTTTGACCGAACGGCAGTCTCAATATCTCGAGACATGAAAATAGCTTCGTAGACGCCGATGCGACCTTTGTACGCAACTTCACCCTCCACTTCGCTCGCCACAAAAACCGTACTTGTGTCTTTTGGTATGAGTGATTTGTTGACTATACCGTCAAGTATTCTATCGACAAATTCTTTATCTTTTCCTTCAAGAGGAACCTCTTTTCTCGTTTCCGGTTTAAGGCGCCGCAAGAGACGTTGAGCCATGACGACGTTTACTGCTGATGCGACCATGCTTGAATCGATACCGATATCAATGAGGCGAGGGAAAGCACCTGCTGCATTGTTGGTGTGAAGTGTTGAAAAGACGAGGTGACCTGTAAGAGCCGCGTGAATAGCGGTTGACGCCACTTCTTCATCACGGATCTCACCAACCATGATAATGTCCGGATCTTGTCGGAGTGCACTACGGAGTCCTGATGCGAAGGTATAGTCTTTGTTGTTGACTTGAGTTTGGACGATACCTTCAAGGTGGTACTCAATCGGGTCTTCGATGGTAAGTATTTTGATATCAGGGGAGACTACTTGCTTCATGAAAGCGTAGAGCATAGTCGTTTTTCCTGATCCCGTTGGGCCAGTATTCAAAATCATGCCATTTGGTTTTCGTACCTCAATTAAGAGTCGCTCCAGAAGGTGGGGATGGAGGCCTAGAACTTCAAGGGGGAGTCCGATAGAGCGAGGGTCAAGGAGGCGAAGTACTACTGACTCGCCATATCCTCCAGGAAGAACAGATGTACGCATTTCAATCTCGTGCTTATCGAGGTGCATACTAAAACGTCCATCTTGAGGAGCTTCGGTTATGTTTATCTTGAGTCCTGAAAGGAGTTTGATGCGGGTAAGCATTGAGAAGTATGTTTTGTGATCGATTGTTGTTATATCAACGAGCACTCCATCAAGACGAAAACGAAGTTGTGTAGAGTTTTCTCTTGGTTCAATGTGTATGTCTGATGCGTTATTACCCATTGCTCCTGCGATAATGACTTCGAGAACGCGAGTGACACGGTACTGGTGTTTGAGCTCAAGTGAAGCTTGGATTTCGTCAGCAATGCTTTTTAAACTTACAAGTTTCTTTTGTAGCTTTTCAACCTCTTCACTTGAAACATTGAGTACTCCTTCAGAAGTTTCTACCGCAAATGAGAGATCTTTGTAGTGATTCCATGCATGCTCAAGTGAAGCACGTGATGCCATGTGGGGAACTACTTTATACCCAAGACGTTCGAGATTTTTGATGGCGACTTTTGCATCCTCTGAGTTTGGAGTACGGAGAGCAAGGTTAATTATTTTTCCCTGTTTACCAAACGCAACAACCTCAGCTCTTCGGGCTTCGTTTTCAGGTATGAGGCGTAAACTTTCAGGACTAATGTGAGTTTCTTGGAGGTTGACGTGACCGATACCATACTTTTGAGAGAGTATCATCGCAAGGTCCTCTTCTTCTTTAAGGCGGATAGCTTTTAACTTTTCTTCTGATTCTTCATTTAGTAATACTGGCATATCATCTATTCTACCCTTATTTGACCTAATAAAAAACGAAATACAGGGAAATATGACTTGCATTTATCTTTAATATATGGTATAATATAAATAGGTATATAGGATTAGTTTTCCCATCTTAACCTTTACGCCCAAGGAGGGTGCTATGAAAAAATACTTTTTTGCGATATGTTTCGTCCTCTACTTTTGCCTTCCCGCATACGGGAAGTGTAATTTAGAGGAAAAGATGTTCCAGTTACCGGACAGCAAGGATGGTAATCTAGTATTTCAGAAGTTGTATTCATGCGACGGTGTCAACTGGTTCAAGGAGCCACCCGCGCAGGAGGAAAAAGTAGTACAACCCACCTCTTCGTACTACCGTACACGGTATGGTAAGTCGTACGGTGGGTACGGACCTCCACCTCCGTTTTATAATCACGGATATCAAGGTGATTCCTGGCTTGTTCATAAAGGCCCTTCTTTTACCAACGGGGGAAGGGGAAGGTCGAGAGGGTGGCAACACTACGGTGTTGAGGTGCGCTACTATGCACCCAACACAAGAGGAGAGTGGAGAAGTTTTGAGAACTCAGTGTTGAGGAAACATTGATTTCTCATAAGGTCTCAGCCCGACAACCATACAGGTTGTCGGGCTGTATTTGTAAACGATATACTGTATACATGAAAACAATCACAACCCATTCACCTGAAGAGACAGAGGAGCTTGCGGCAAAGATAATTTCCTCGTTTGAGAGAGAAGGTGGAATACGTGGTACGAGCACGATACTTGCGCTTCAGGGTAACCTTGGAGCAGGAAAAACCGTTTTTGTTAAAGGAGTTGGGAAATACTTTAACCTTGAAGAAACTGTCACAAGTCCCACCTTTGTCATACAGAAAATGTATAACCTTCCTGAAGGATGTGCATGGAAACGCTTGGTGCACATAGACGCATATCGTCTTGAAGGTGAAGAAGAACTATCGAGTATTAAGTGGGGAAACATTGCGACTGACCCACACAACCTTATTATCATGGAGTGGCCGGAGCAGGTGGGGCTTGGTGTACCTGAACGAGCTCTATGGATTGAGTTTGAGACTGTTGATGATACGACGCGAGTTATCCATATACCCGATTCGTTGAACATTGAAGAGTGACGTGCTACATGCTCCAAATTAAACTAGTGAAAGTAACTCTTGGGGAGTTGTAAAGATGGTGCAAGACCTGTACCGTAGAAGCATGTCTACCTCTACACATAAACAGCGCGTTGTTCTCCTTGATACGCATGCTATTTTACATCGCTCGTACCACGCTCTCCCTGACTTTACCGGTCCAAATGGAGAGCCGACTGGAGCTCTCTATGGACTTACCACGTTCTTGATAAAAGTGCTTGATGAACTGTCTCCTGATTACATTATTGCTGCGTACGATTTACCCGAGCCGACACATCGACACGAAGCGTTTGCCGAGTATAAGGGTACAAGAAAAAAGACTGACGAAGACCTCATTGTGCAGCTTGAGAATTCTCGAGAAGTGCTCGATGCGTTTTCCGTCCCTCGTCTTGAGGCTGTGGGGTTTGAAGCAGATGATATTTTAGGCACACTCGTTCATAAACTTGGAAATCGAGACGACCTTGAAATACTTATCGCTTCAGGAGATATGGATACCTTGCAGCTTGTTGTGGGAGACAAGGTTCGTGTGTACACCTTAAAGAAAGGACTCAGTGAGACTGTGGTGTATAACGAAGATGCTGTTATAGAGCGGTATGGATTTGCTCCTCGCCTTGTTCCAGATTACAAAGGACTTCGTGGTGACCCATCTGACAATATTCCCGGTATTCAAGGGATAGGGGAAAAAACAGCAACTACTCTCATAAAGCTCTGTGGCGATATCGACTCACTCTACACGACGTTAAAGAATTGCCCCGAAAAATTGAAGGAGGGAGGTGTGACTGATCGCATACTAAACCTTCTTCGTGAGGGTGAAGATGAAGCGCGTTTCAGTAAAGAACTTGCTACCATACGGAACGATGCTCCCATTTCACTCCCTGCTTTGAAAGAATCATGGAGAGACACACTGTCTCTTGAGAAAACGAATGCACTGTTTGTGCGGTTTGGGTTTCGATCCCTTGCGTCTCGATTGAGAGAAAAACTTGGCACGACTAAAGGGGAGGATGATGTGAAAGAGGAGAAGGTGGAGGAGGAAGTGAGGGACAGTGAACTCCGTGAAGCGGGTATAGGGTTGTGGCTTTTAGAAAGTGATATGACTAATCCGACGCTTTCTTCAATACTTGAGTATGCACACAAGGAAACGTTTGGAGAAGCTCGTGCATATATTTTAAAGAAGCTCCACGAAGAAGATTTAGAAGGTGTGTACCGTGATATAGAACTTCCCCTCATTCCTATTATTCAAGGCATGGAAAAGAAGGGAATTAAGCTCGACCTTTCGTACCTTGAGATACTTTCCAAGCGCTACCACGAAGATCTTGAGGAGATTGCAGAGCGTATTTATGAAGCTGCAGGAGTGACGTTCAATATTAATTCACCAAAACAGCTCGGCGAAGTGCTTTTCGAGCGTCTTCATATCGGAGGAGGTAAAGGTAAAAAGACGGCGACAGGACAGCGTTCAACAAGGGAGGAAGAGTTAAATAAGTACAAAGATTCTGAACCTATTGTTGCTGACATTCTTGAGTACAGAGAGCTTCAAAAACTTCTATCAACTTACATTGATAATTTACCCCACATGGTAGACAGTGCTCATAGACTTCACGCGAAGTTTTTGCAGACCGGTACAACAACGGGGAGGATGTCGAGTCAGGCACCAAACATGCAGAATATTCCTATTAAATCTTCTCGAGGTGCTGCGATACGAAAAGCGATTATTGCAGAGGAAGGATACTCACTTATTTCGGCTGATTATAGCCAGATAGAGCTTCGTGTCGTCGCGTTCATGTCAGGAGATGAGAAGCTCATAGAAGCATTTAAAGAGGGGCGGGATATTCATACATCGGTTGCGAGCGAGGTGTTTGGTGTCCCTCCAGAGGAGGTTGATAAGGAAATGCGAAGGAGGGCAAAGATTATAAACTTTGGCATCCTCTATGGTATGGGGGTTAATGCACTGTCACTTGCGGCTTCAATATCACGCAGTGAAGCGCAGAAGTACTTGGCGGAATACTTTAAACACTTCACAGGTATCGCTCGGTACGTTGAAGCAAACAAGACCGAGGTTCATGCTCGGGGATACACCACAACATGGTTTAAACGACGTCGATATTTCGAGTCTATTCGCTCATCACTTCCATATGTTGTTGCGCAAGCTGAGCGCATGGCTCTCAATGCTCCGATACAAGGGACGTCAGCGGATATCATAAAAATTGCCATGAATCGTATCCATACCGCACTTTCTGAAAAAGGATTGCTTACTGAGGCGTTTCTTATTGCACAGGTGCACGATGAGCTCATATTTGAAGTGAAAGATGAAAGAGTACGTGAAGTTGCGGAAATCATACGAACACACATGGAGTCTGTGATGGACACCAAGGATACTCGTGGAGTACCACTTAAGGTTGATGTTGAGGTTGGCAAGAATTGGGGAGAAATG
>CAYWWH010000015.1:16356-19779 GCA_964462155.1 uncultured Candidatus Saccharibacteria bacterium
CTCTCTGAGAGTGAGCTTGATGCGCTTATTGAGGCGCAGGGGCTCTTTGTAGAAAAGCATATCGTTGTATTGCGACAGGTGTTTTTAAATGAGGAGACGAGGAGTATTGTTGTTCCTCGGTTAAAGAGAATAGCAGAGACTCAAAATATCTTTGTTATCGCGGAAGGGAAGCTTTTGGCGGAGCACAAGAAGGTGCTTGAAAAACACGCTCACCAAACAGAAGAACATGCTCTTAAAAAAGTTGAGAAAGAATCCTTCAATGTTTTTGCATTAAGCGATGCTCTGTGTGCAAGGAATAAACAAATGCTCTGGAGTCTTTACATGCAAGCACTTCGAGCAGGACTAGAGCCGGAGAGTATTCACGGTACGCTCCACTGGAGTGTGCGAACCCTCCTTTCAGTTGTGCGGTCAAAGAGCTTTGAAGAGTCGGGGCAAAAACAGTTTACATATAACAAGTACAAACACACAGCGTCTATTTTTAAAGAAGAAGAGCTCGTTCGCTTTTCTCGAGAGCTTATCTCGATATACCACGATGCGAGAAGGGGAGGACTCGAACTCACCCTTGCTCTTGAGCGGTGGATACTTGCGCTGTAGACATCCAAGAATCAAAAAGGAGTTTTGAGATGGTGGCAACGAGTGTGATGCTCGGGCTATCTACACTGTTGTAGAGTTCTCCTTTTGCAAAATGGTCAACAGCGACGGTAAAGCAGAGAGCTCCTTGTGCAGTTTCAATGATACAGGTGTCGTTGCATGCTTCTTCAATTTTCCCTGACTTTGAGTACCGTTTTGTAATGCTTGGAGTCTTTGTATTAAACGATGTTGGGAGGTAGCGTAGTCCAAAGTATGTATGGCGAGACTTTGAAAGAGACGAAAGTGCGTGAAGTGTGTAGGGTTCATTCTTTTGTGCTTTTTCATAGAGGAGGGTAAAGAGTGAGGAGCACTCCTTGGTACTCATTGTGCTAAAGTGCGTTTCAGTTGTGTGTTCTGTTGATACGTAGGTTGTTTTTGTAAACCCGAGTGAGCGAATGTGTTCGTTTACCTCATCTTCTTTGATGAGAGTTTCAAGCGTTGCTTGCGCTCCCGTGTCGCTGTGCGCAAGGAGAAGGTAGACAAGGTCGTCTAAACGCATTGTTGTACATGAGAGATCGGCGAGGATACTAGCCCCTTCTTTGAGGCGTGCGGGAATTTCAATGCTCTGTTCAAGAGGAATCGGGTGTGCTGAAAGTTTTTCAAAGAGTGCACTAATGAGAAAAAGTTTACTTGCGCTTCCTGAGCGCACCACCTCGTCTTCTCTGTATGAGAACAGGGGAGTGGTTGGAGATAGTGAAAAGCTACTCAAAGCAATCGTGCACTTGAATAATTGCTCTAGCTTTACAATCTCATTTTTTATATGCATACTCATGTATAGGCTAATATGTGTACTATATCACACGATAGAGACACCTAAAGGAGGTTGTGTATGTTGAGTAATTTAGAGGAAGAGCTGAATTTTGTAGGTGATAAGAAAAAACTTTCATGGTTCAATAGCGCTCTTGTAGACAATTTCCATTTTACAAGACTGGTGAGTGAAGTGTACCAAGCAAGACCGGATACGAGTTTAAGAAATGTTCTGTACAGTATCCCGCCACTGTGTGAGTACGTCGCATCACTCAAGGGACGAACCCTAGACCGATCAAACGGAACGGATGAATGGACGCTTCTATTTGAGGAAAATAGGCAACTCATTTCTAAGCTTGCAGTAAGGCATGGTACGCAAGGTAACATACCTCAAAGAGCGGCAATTGTACTTGACTACCTTCATGTTGGGGGATTGATACCAGATGGAACGGCAACAGTATTTGAGCTCGGGTGCTCTGCGGGTCTTTTGGGGACAGCTCTCTGCACGGCACAAAAATTGTTTTCCCGTAGCAACGGATGCAGTCTTGCGAAGGAGTACTTCTGGCTCAAAAGAATGCCGAAGATCAAGAATTCGCACAACATTTCTTACCGAGGATATGATCGCATGGTACCGCCTCGGAAACTGGTTCCGTTTTATGTGTGGGACTTAAAGCAGAGGGCAAAAGTCGCACGCTTTGCAAACAGTTTTGGGCAAAAAGGTGATCTGCGTGAAGGGAGTTTCGAAGACGCGTTGAGGGATATTAGGGAGGCGGATCAACGGGAGCGGATTATTATTCTCACATCATTCGTGTTGTACCAGTTAAGGAACCCGGAACTTTTGGTGCAAGATATTTTAGATCTTGTACATATGAGAGGAAATGTACACTGGATAGACCTTTCTCGAAACAGTGGACTGAACTGCTTGTTTCAGGAGCAAGCTGTGTTACAGGGTGATCGTGCGGTTGTAGACCTCGTACCAAACCATATCTACCTATCCCATAACGGGTTTCCTGTTGCAAAAGTCATAAACGGGACTGATGACTGCCCAGATTGGGAGTATCTCTAGTTCTTTCATACAGCCTCGCTTAGCGGGGCTGTATTGTGTTTGTGATATTGGAAGTGAGGGAGCTACCACGCTCAAAGTTTTCACGTATCCAATCTACTTCTCCTATCCACGGACCGAGTGTGCCGAGTGCTATCGTTGCGAGAATAGCTGAGCCGATGAAGAATCCTATACCGTAGATAATGCCAGTGTAAAAAACAGTTTTTATTGAATAGACGTCGTGAATCTTTTTATTCAACAACTCTATTTGTTCGAGTATTTTTTCCTCAGTGCTTTGTGTTTCTGGCTCCATGTATGTATTTTACACTAGTATACTCACTTCCACTCTCGGTGTTTGTTAATTTCTTCTTTATCACGAAATGCTTTCTCAAGGTCGATGTTGTATCTGTTTGCGAGTGCGGCAATGAAGATGAGGACATCAGCAATTTCTTCTTCTACACTTGTATGTGCCGAGTTTGCGTCCGAGCGCATTTTTTCCGCTTTACGTATAGCTTTAAAAAGTTCACCAATTTCTTCTCCAAGCTGGAGAGCTGTTTGTACGTTTGAGGATGTTTTGTCAAAACCACGTTCAATTTCCATTTCATGTACGTAGGTTTGAATATCGCGGAGAGTCGGGTTTTCTTTGAGTGTAGGCATGAGGGTAGTATAGCAGAGAGGAGAAGGGGATTGATTTACGCAGACTTTCTCCAATTGATTTCAAACGAAATGGAATACTTGTTTGGTATGTTCCACTTTGAAAAACGAAGAAAAAATAGCTGAAACTTATTTTCAGCAATTTTTCCAAAACCAAACCGGTTAAGAGTGAGTTCAATGTCTATGACCATGTACTAAGTATAGTATATTAAATTTTTGGTGTAAAAAGGGAAGGGTTCCTAGATCCCTTTTCGCATGTATGCAGGTAGTGTATATCAAAAATACTAAAAGATCACGTTCCTTATCATACGATTAATCGTATGATAGGATATAATTTACGTTCGCTTCTC
>CAYWWH010000016.1:0-19087 GCA_964462155.1 uncultured Candidatus Saccharibacteria bacterium
CTCATGGACATGGGTATAGAGCCGTTCCTCCTCTCGAGCACTATTCGAGTCGTTATCGGGCAACGCCTTGTTCGAAAACTCTACGGCGAAAAAGAGGAGTACACACTTACAAAAGAAGAAGTATCTTCTCTAGAAAAAATGATCGACATAGAGCACGTACTCCATGACCTTGTTGAGGAAAATGTTGTCAAAGAAGGTACAAAAGTAACCGACATAGTGTTCTATAAACCAAAAACGAGTGAAGAAGCTCCAGACGGGTACAAAGGACGTATGGTTATCAATGAAGTGCTCAACGTATCTTCTGCAATTAATGAACTTATTTTACAGCAAGCTTCTTCGGATAAAATTGAAGCTCAAGCACGAAAAGAAGGAATGCTCACTATGGCAGAAGACGGTTTCTTTAAAGCTGTCCAAGGTGGCACGACAATAGAAGAAGTACTTCGAGTCATAAACGACTAGTATGCCTTTATTTGAGTACAAAGCACTGCGCAAAGGGGAATCAGACTCATACACTGCAACTGTTGAGGCTGAAGATCGTTTCAAGGTGTACGAAATGGTGCGTAAAGAAAACGCCCAAATGATAACAATTCAAGAGGTGACTAAAGGGAAAAGTATTTTCTCCTACGACCTTATGTCGTTCTTCTTGCGTATTAAAGAAAACGACAAGATTATCTTTACGCGAAACTTGGGAGCCATGCTAAAAGCCGGCCTATCTCTCGCACGAGCCCTCGCCGTACTTGAGCGACAAGCACGGAAACCAAAACTCAAGGAAGTTATCCATAGCATCTCAGCGTCAATACAGCAAGGAAGTTCTCTTTCAGAAGCAATGCTTAAGCACCCTAAAGTTTTTTCAAACCTTATCACATCGATGGTCGCGGCTGGAGAAGAGGGTGGTTTACTTGCTGAAAGTTTAACATCTATAGCAGAACAGCTTGATAGGGTATACACGCTAAAAAAGAAAATCAGAGGGGCTATGATTTACCCGTGCGTTATTCTCTTTGCACTTCTTATTGTTGGTACACTCATGATGATTTACATTGTCCCGACACTCACCGAAACATTCAAGAATATGAATGTTGAACTCCCTTTCACAACACAGGTTATTATTGCAATCAGTGATTTTTTAGTTTCCCACACCCTTTCCGCTCTTCTCATTTTCATTACCTCAATTGTCGGTTTTATTTTCGCACTTCGTACAAAAACAGGAAAGTGGGCTTTTGAAACATTCTTCCTTCACTTCCCGATTGTTGGTACTCTCATGAAAGAAAGTAACAGTGCACGCACCGGGAGAACACTCTCCTCCCTCCTCTCTTCTGGTGTGAACATGCTTAAATCTATCGAAATAACACGAAATGTAGTGCAAAATAGCTACTTCAAAGAAGTGCTCACGAAGGCGATGGCGGAAGTTGAAAAAGGACAAGCACTCGCAAAAGTGTTTATCGAAGCTGAAAAAGTGTTCCCTCCTCTTGTAGGTGAACTCATAGCGGTTGGGGAGGAAACAGGAGCCCTCCCTGACATGCTCCTACAGGTCGCAACATTCTATGAAAATGAAGTAGATCAAAAAACAAAAAACATGTCGACCATTGTTGAACCATTCCTCATGCTCCTCGTAGGAGGTGCTGTTGGTTTTTTCGCAGTATCAATGATTGGCCCGATTTACAGTATTACCTCAAACATTCAGTAGCATGAAATTACATAAAAACAAAGAGAGCGTCTCACGTACTACCACTCGCGCTTTTTCTGTTGTTGAAACACTTCTCGGTATCGGTATTTTCACTTTAGTTTTTATAACCCTTTACTCTTCTTTTCAAGCAATGGTTACGTTTGGGGAGCAGAACAAACTCCGCTCAAACGCAATCTTGCTTGCAAATGAGCATATTGAAAAAATGCGTGCATATCCGTATGACTCCATAGGAACCATTGGGGGTATTCCTTCCGGTTCAATTCCACAGATAGAAACTATCTCGTACGCTGGCCACACTTACACGCGACGTACATTCATACAGTATGTTGACGATCCGGCTGACGGTCTTGATGCTGCCGACTCTCTCGCAGCTGACTACAAACGCATCAAGGTCGAAATGAGTTACACCTATAACAACTCCCCTCAGTCATTTTCTTTCGTTACAACCATGGCACCTAAATCTCAAGAATCTCTAGCAGGCGCTGGAGTACTCAAGATACATGTCATAGACGCTGATAATGACCCAGTATTCTTGAGTACCGTTCACATTAAAAACACCTCAATAGCGACTTCGGTTGACATCACCACCTTCACAAACGCAAGTGGAACCATCTCTTTCCCAGGGGCTTGGGCGGGTAATGGGTACGAGGTGTACGTCAGTAAGGATGGGTACTCGAGTGCACAAACATACCTCTCAACCACAACAAACCCAAATCCAAGCCCCTCTCCTCTCAGTGTTGCGGTAAGTGCTACAACAGAGATCTACTTCAAGATTGATCTCCTCTCTTCGATACACCTTATCACGAAAGCATGGCCAACTCGTTCTCGTTTTTTAGAAACATTTGCTGATGCTTCAGGAATCTCTCTTTTCACCAACACCGAAGTTCTCGCCGACTCACTTCTCCTTACGGGAGGTGCCGGTCTCTTTGCACCCTCAGGATCTGCGGTATCTACCCCCTTCACTCCACCTGATATAAAAGAATGGCTCCTCTTTTCTTTCACCGATACAAAACCCGCAAACACTTCCGTTGCATACCATATTGAGTACGACACAGGTGGAGGAGTGTTCGCCCTCGTTCCTGATGCGCTTATTCCGCAAAACAGTACGGGACTTACATCGTCTCCCGTAAGTCTCGGTTCACTTTCTTCAAGTACGCACAGCACACTTCGCGTTGTTATTGATCTCTCAACGACTGATCAAACCGTTACCCCTGAGGTACACGAATTCAAACTTTCGTACCATGAGACCGACACTCCAATACCTAACGTTCCCTTTACCTTGCGAGGAAATGACACAATAGGGACAGACGCTTCAATGAATCCGATTTACAAATATACCATCTCTGACCAAACTGACGCGCAGGGATCGTGGAGCTCAGGTGATATTAGTTTTGACTCATATGAACTCACTTTGAGCGGATACACCATAGCTGATGCATGCCCGACACTTCCCATCGTACTTGAACCAGATACAGATCTCACGCAAACGGTTATCCTTGAAGCTTCCACCCCAGACTCGCTTCGCCTACAAATTAAAGATGGTTCCGGTAACGCAATTGAGCGAGCAGAAGTACGTATCACGAACGGAACAATAGATGAAACTCGATCAACGAGTGCATGCGGATATGTATACTTCGGAGCGCTCTCCAATGATTCGTACTCGATTACAGTAGATGCCCCCAACTTTGTTCACTATTCAGACACCGTTTCGGTTTCCGGAGAGACAAACGAATTTGTCACGCTTTCAAGTTAACATGAACAAACAATCACCCCATAAAAACGGCGGTTACACACTTCTTGAGTTGCTCATTGCAATAGCAATAATCCTTATTCTTGTTCCTGCAATAACACTTGCTATACGAGACCTTTACCGAATGCATGCAGGAACCATATCGAGCGCCTTTGCTCTTGTCGAGGCCTCAAAGGGAATGAAAGAGATTGTCCGTGACATTCGCTCTTCAGTGTACGCTGAAAACGGATCTGCCCCCATAGTCGCAATAGCAACGAGTTCTCTCACGCTTTATGCCGATACTGACTTCGATGGCAGAGTTGAACGAGTTCGATACTTTATCAATGCTGGTTCTTTAAAGAAAGGTATTATTGAACCAACATCGACTTCAAGCTATCCAATTTCAACTGAAACGATTTCAACTCTTGTTCCAGTAGTTAAAAACGCAACCACAAGTCTCTTTTCTTTCTTCACAGCAACAGGCACTCCCGTTACCACAACATCTCAGATGGTTCTCATTCGAAGAGTTGAAGTACAACTCATAGGTGCTGCCAAATTTGGATCAAAAGAGTCTCAAGTTTCTCTTCGCTCAAGTGCTTCCATTAGAAACTTAAAAGAAACCATGTAACGTATGAACGCAAGAATGCATAACACGAGGAAAGAAGAGGGGAGTATACTCGTTCTTACGCTTGTTTTTACTACCATCTTTATGATGCTCCTCGTGAGTCTCTTGAACTACCTCGTCACCCAATTCAAATGGACCGGACAAAGAACAGAACAAGAGAGAGCACTCCAAATAGCTGAAGCAGGTATCGAATACACTCGCTGGCACCTAGCTCACTATCCTTCCGATATTCAAGATGGGACTGCAACAAGTGGCCCATATATACACATCTATGAAGATCCGGAGCTCGGACCGATAGGTGAATTTTCTCTTGAAATAGGGGGTGAAGTACTCTGTGGAGAAGTACAGGTCGTGAACGCAACGTCAACGGGATACACCTACAAAGATCCAAACATTACACGGAGTATCGTGGTGCGCATAGCACGCCCCACGGTTGCCGACTATTCGTACGTCGTTGATTCAAACGTACAAGCCGGTTCTTCGCGCACCATCACGGGACCATACCACAGCAATGGAGTTGTGAGAATGGATGGAAACAATTTAAGTCTCGTCACGAGCAAAATTTACACAGCTAACTGCGCCGCTACCGGTCTAACCTGCACAGGATTTCCTGCGACGGTAAACGGTGTATACGGCTTAGGCACCCACCCCGAATGGTGGCGCTGGGGTCAACCGGAAATCCCATTTTCAAACTTTGATTTTGACTTTGGACAAATGCAAGCAAAAGCCGTAAGTGATGGTATATACCTTCCGAAAATCTCAAATGACACATCGCTTTACGGATACTACCTCGTTCTCAAAAACAATAGAACAGTTGATATCTACGAAGTGGACGCGATCTGGAAATGGGTTATCAGTGAAACTCCAGGGAGTCAAGTACTCTCGTTTCCAGAACTTGCTGGTAACAATATGAATGTATATCGAAATTTCCTTCGTAATGAACCAATACCCGCAACGTGTCCACTCATATATGTTTCAGACAGAACATGGATTGAGGGACAAGTCTCAGGAAAAATTACTGTTGTTGCAAACGATACAGGAGCAGCATCCCCAGATCTCTTCCTTCAAAACAACATCACGTATGTGACAGGTGGTGGTGTTGACGGACTCACAGTCATGGCAGAGCGAAACTTACTCATTCCGCTCTATGTACCCGATACTATGACCATAAGTGGAGTGTTCTTCGCTCAAAAAGGCTCATATGGGAGAAACTACTATGAAGCCTGCTCCGGATGTAACTCTGTCGATCCGTATGATGCCTATAAAGAGCAGAGTACCTTAAACACAAACGGTACTGTTGTTTCAAAACTCCGTACAGGAACTCAGTGGGGTACGGTACAGGGATTTGAAAATCGCAACGATTCGTACGATAGAAATTTGGCGGAGTCACCACCTCCGATGACACCTTTTACCTCCCCAAATTTTCGCTTCATAGAGTGGCAAGAAGTCGAATAGTTTTGAACCAGTACACCTCCCAATAAACCCTCCTTTCGTTTTTATGTTTTCTGAGAATCCATTGCTTGCGTAACAACCTCTTTCACAAGGTGAGGAAACGGTACGTTTTGCATGACGAGGTCATTTGTAATACTCGCTGTTTGGATTCGCACATTTCCAAAGTGAAGCCATGTTGCGATCAGACCATCAACAGAGTCCGTAATATCTTGAATCTTTTCGAGTTCAAAACTTGACACTTGGCGTTTAAAAAAACCATGCTGTTCGATATCGATAATACGCTTATTAGTAATGATCCATGCGTCGAGCCAGTGATCACTCCATACCGAAAAAAAACGCATCCACAGAATGAGGCCAACAAAACTCAAGAAAAATATTCCAATAGGTGTGGTTGGAATTTGCTCATGAACACTATTTAAAGAAAATAATATATCTATACCTACCGTACTTACTCCAAGAAGTAAAAAAACGGTTACATCAAGAAACCCTTCGAGTGCAAGCGGGAACCAATGCCGTCGCACTATCTTCTCCACCCTCTCACCTTCAGTGAGCAGTATCGAACGTGGAAGTATTACAAGAGATTCATCCATATAATTGAAGCCACCATGGCACTTAACAGAGCCGAACTTACGCTTACATACATCACCATTGTACTGACTGTTGTAAACTTTCCTGTCGAGTACAATTTCCAGTGCCAAAACATAAGGACACTAAACACCCCAAATACGATAAGTATCACACCAAACAAGACTGCAAAAAAAGTTTCAAGTGATATGTAAGAAGAAATAGAAGCAATCAATTGTTCTTGGACACTATACATACACTAAGTATATAGTAGCTGGCAGTGTTCTAAAACAATCGATGTACACCTTTCCCGTCACTTGTAAATGTAATAGAACCTTCTCCACATGTCTCAAGTACTTCTGTATCTAGTTTTTTGAACCTTTGAATAACTTCCTCATGGGGGTGGCCATACGTATTATCGCACCCCGCTGAAATAACTGCGTAGTCTGGTGAAACTGCGTGCACAAAACCATCACTTGAAGACGTTTTCGATCCATGGTGTCCAACCTTAAGCACGTCACTTTCGAGCCCGTTCCCGAAAAGATATACAAGATATGACTCAACACTTTCCGGTGCATCGCCCGTAAAAAGAAACGATGTTTTGCCATATACGAGTTTACATACAACTGATGTTAAGTTCGTATCACCTTCACTAATATCCCTATCGGGAAATAAAAAATACAAAAACACCCCTTCATCTAGAGCTATAACATCGTTTGTCCTCACTGCGAGAGGAGAAATACCCTCTTCTTCAACACTCCGCAGGAGTTCTTCTTGTAGCGCCCCCGTTTCCCGAAAACCGGAATCTATGTACATACCTACGTCATACCGAGAAAAGACCTCTCCTAAACCCCCAATGTGGTCAAGGTCGGGATGCGTCCCAATGACAATATCAATACTCCTGTCGAGCGGGGAGAGAGCGCTCCCAAGTTCTCGCAGTACTTTTTTGGTACCCCCTCCGTCAATGAGAACCTGTCTGCCGTTTGGTGTTTGAATGAAAATCGAATCTCCTTGCCCCACATCTAAGAACGTTACTGTAAGTTCTCCATCTTGTTGGGAAGCTTCAGCAAAAAACCACACGATTCCATTTGCTCCACAGAGCAAGAAAAGCACTCCCCACACAAGAAGGGGGCGAAACCGTACATACTTTTCTATACCCATAGTTACCGTATAGCTTCAGCAACCGTGCGTGCCACTTTCTTGTCAAAAGCCGATGGAATAACGTTTGTTGCAGTCGGCTTTTTAATGAGTGACGCAAGAGCTTCTGCTGCTCGCAGTTTCATCTCATCAGTTATCTTGTTCACCCCGTTTTGTAGAGCACCCTTAAAAACACCAGGGAATGCTAAAACATTGTTGATTTGATTTGGGTAGTCTGGACGACCTGTCGCCAATACTGCTGCACCTGCTTTTAGAGCTTCTTCTGGATCAATTTCTGGATTTGGGTTTGCAAGCGCAAATACGATAGGACGTTGTGCCATCATACGCACGTGTTCAGCTATGATAGATCCCGATTTTGAAACACCGATAACAACATCTGCTCCCGTTACCGCCTCGAGCACTCCTCCAGTTCGTCGTTCTTTGTTGGTCATTCGTGCGAGATTTTCCTTTTCACCACTAATGTTTGTTCGTAGGGTACTAATGATTCCTACACTATCAACCATAATGATATCTCCCACGCCAAATGCAGTAAGGAGTTTTGCTATAGCTATGCCCGCAGCACCTGAACCAATAATCGCTATTCGAGAGTGTTTAATGTTCTTCTTTACAACTTTATGAGCATTAATAAGCCCTGCAAGGACCACAATAGCTGTACCGTGTTGGTCGTCATGCATAACCGGTATTGTAAGAGTTCGTTTGAGCTCGTTTTCAACCTCGAAACACTTTGGAGCTGCAATATCCTCCAAGTTAATCCCAGCAAAAGAAGGGGCGAGGGCTTGTACGGCAGCTATAATCTCCTCTGTTTTTTGAGTTCCTAGTACAATAGGTACTGCCTCAACACCTCCAAATTCCTTAAAAAGAAGTGCTTTCCCCTCCATAACAGGGAGCGCTCCTTCTGGACCAATGTTCCCAAGCCCAAGAACTGCCGAACCATCTGAAATTACTGCTATGGTTCTACCCCTTCCAGTATACATATTCGTTTCTTCAGGATGTTTAGCGAGGTGCGAAGAAACACTCGCTACTCCCGGGGTGTACAAGAGTTTGTAGGATGTTTTTGTTACTTTCGTACGAGAGATAATGGTCGTTTTCCCTTTTAATTTTTTATGGAGTGCCAATGCTTCTTCTTCAAGCGTTCTCTTTTTAGTTTTTTTAGCCATATCACCTTATGTTAGTACTCTAGGATACCACACTCTCAACAACCTATACTATGTTCCGGAACTCCCGTATACTATGTGTAATTCACTAAGTATATTCGTATGATTTTTCAAGCAAAAAAATTCTCCCTTCCCCAAGTGGAAGGTCTTTCACCAGAAACTATTACCACGCACCTTGCGCTCTACGAGGGCTACGTTACAAACACAAACACTCTTATGACTCAGTTAAACAACCTCGCAAAGCATGGCACTGAGTTTTCCTATACCATCTCTGAAATGAGGAGACGACTTGGTTTTGAATGGAACGGCATGCGACTCCACGAAATATACTTTAGCACTATTGAAGGAGGAGCTACGTCACTTCTTGGAGAAACAAAACTCTACAAGGCTCTTCACAACCAGTACGGAAGTTTTACTGACTGGTTCGACATATTCTCAAAACTCTCTGCGCGAGGTCCGGGGTGGGCACTCCTACAGTACGATCCAGAATCAAAGCACTTCTTTCATACGTGGGTTGCAGATCATGACATAGGAGTACTTGCTTCTCTCCCCATACTCCTTGCTGTTGATCACTGGGAACATGCGTACATACGAGATTATGAACCAAGCAAAAAAAGTGAGTACATCGCACTCTACCTTTCTCTCATCAACTGGAAACAAGTTAACGAACAGTTTGAACGCATCGCGTAACTCACTTCAAGACCGCTCGACATCGAGCGGTTTTTTTAACCCAAAGGTGAGGGCAACTGCAAGGACTCCGTACATAATGAGAAGTATGAGTGGAGAAAAAGGAGAAACTGTAAACGTACTTATCGAGAGTGACGAGAAAAACTGCGCCATCGAAAAAATGTACGTTGTACAGAGTGTTGTAATAAAAGCTGAAAGGTATGCGATAGGAAGAAAGACTGCTCCAAGAACACCTGTCACGAACCCCACCCCCATCGTGAAAGGAATAATTGGCAAAACAATCATGTTGACGAGAGGGGCGACAAGAGATAGCGAACCGGTGAGGTACAAAATGAGAGGAAAGACAGCAAGCTGTGTTGCGAGTGTAGCGGCAACAATATCACGGAAGCCGAATGAAACAGGTACGTACGTGAGGTAGGGAAGCAAGTAAGGACTGATTCCTATGAGACCCGCCGTCGCTATACAAGAAAGTTGAAAACTTGCATCATACACTAAAATAAACGGGGAGAAAAAAACCATGGTTACTGCTGCCAAGGTAAGTGCTCGAAAAAGGTGGTACGTGTACCCCACGTACGTGACAAAGAGTCCCAGTATCGCCATCGTACTTGCTCGCACCACAGTCGCTCCGCCCCCAACAAGAATTGCAAAAAAGATAATTCCAAGTGTTCCGAGTGCAAGTCGGACTTTTTTTGAAAACCGATTTGTGAGTGCATATATCCACATAGCAACAAGAGTCAGGTTGTACCCTGAGAGGACGACAATGTGAATGAGTCCGGCATTTCGAAACGACGTCAGTAACTCACTCCCCAACGACTGTTTAGCTCCTACAACGAGTCCTCCTACGAGAGATACATGTGGCTCAGTCATACTCTTTTCAAGACCCCCTAACCACACTTCTTTTATCCGTAAGAGAAAACGAACAAGAGAGTTACCAACATTTTCACGGAGACTCACCACCTCTGCATACTGAAGCTCGTACTGTATTCCCTCTTTCATAAGATACGCATGGTAGTCAAACTCTCTTCCTGTTTCAGTCATGAATTTTTCAGGAACATGTACTCGACCTTCTACCTCAACTCGTTCGCCGTATGAAAATGTTGGAACGAGAGGAACCTTGATACGGAGACGTGTGTGTTCATACTCTTCTAAACGCACCACAAGGAGCGCATAACTTTCTCGCTCATCTCGCTCTCTATCAATCACTCCCGTCGTACTCAACTTCTCCCCCTCCTCAAGAACTAATCCTTTCTCAAATTCCCTCACTGCAAGTTCCGTTTGAATACCGCCAATACAGAGTGTTCCTAAAAAGAGAACTGCATACAGAATGTTCCTAGACCCCACACCAAGAAAGAAAATGATAGCGAGCGTGAGGATGAGTGAGAAAATGAAAAGAACTCCATAGAGTGGTACCGTAAAAAATGTTCGAGTAAGAACTCCAACGAAAAAACCTCCTGCTATGATGTAGAAGGAGGTTCTCATGGTTTAGTTTTTTACCTTGTCCATGGCTTCATTCGCGAGGCGGTCTGCTTCTTTGTTTTTTTCTCGAGGCACATGTTCAAAGCGTACATTCTGAAACACACTTATGAGTAGATTATGTATTTCTATAAATAAGGGGAACAGTGTTTCTTCTTTTATCTGGTACTCGCCTTTGAGCTGTTTACATACAAGCTCTGAATCCATACGAACCGTAACGTCTAAAGTTTTACACACATCTTTGCCGAACTTTTTTCTAATCATATCAAGACCGAGTATGACTGCTCTGTATTCAGCATAGTTATTCGTCTTTACACCTAGGTATTCCGACGTTTCATGGAGCTTAGTACCGTGCTCATCAAACATGACAGCCCCTGCACCAGCATATCCAGGGTTTCCTCTTGAACCACCATCTGTATATATAGTAATTTTTTTTCTCATACACTCCATACTACCACGAAGCACGAGTGTGCTCTACTTTAACTCTTTATTTAAGTACGAATGACGTATTAAACAATTTTGAAAATTGTTCTGGTACTCGGGGGACTTCATTTTTTAGGGAAGTCGTTAGAGGATATCGATGATTCGTATACGAAGTTCTTTCTTTCCGAGGAAGTGGGACACCTCGAGGTGTCCTATGAGCGTGAGTGGTGTACCCGCAAGTAACAAACTTGGGTACGTGGTTTGATCGGTAAAAAATTGAATTGCTTTTACTGTGCTCCCATTCTTTTTTTTACAGAGTATCTCAAGGTGTTCGAAACCTTTCCCAAATTGCCGTACTGATTCCGGTACACAAGTGCGAAACATAAAAACCGGTTTAGGATTCCCTTCGCCAAACGGAGCAAAACGAGCAATTTCTTCGTACGTCTCGAATGTTACATCTTCAATATCCAAATCCTCATCGTACTCGAGCAACTCTTCTCCATGTACCTCTTCTTTCATCGCTTCATACTCTTTTGAAAGAACCGAGGAAAGGGTGTGGACGCTTTCCTCAAGAACAGTAAACCCTCCCGAGTACGCATGTCCTCCGAAATCAGTAAAACACTCTCGGGCTCGTTCCATGAGTGCGTGAACATGGCACACCCCGTCTGACCTGCACGACCCTTTAATATCCCTCCCTTCTTCTCTACCCCACAAGAAAACAGGACGAGCGTACTCTTCCGCAAGTGAACTTGCAACAAGACCCAAGAGAGAGGGTTTCCAATCAGGGTTACCCATGACGATAACCGAATCAATGCTATCTCTTTTTTCAAGTCGGCGTTTTATCTCTCGCTTCATTACTGCGACAAGCGTCTTTCGTTCACTGTTAATTCTTTCTAACTCTTTAGCGAGCGCTGTCGCGTGAAGAGGGTCTTTGCCCTGAAGAAGAGCGAAGGCATCTTTAGCGTGACCCATCCTACTTGCAGCATTAATTCTTGGGGCGATCGTAAAGGCGACATCGTCTTCAGTCATCATACGCTGTTCGGCACGAGCCAAGCGAAGGAGTGCTTGAAGTCCAGGACGCCTACTCTTACGTAACACCATAAGACCAAAGTATGCAAAAACCCTATTTTCTCCACGAAGGGGTACCATGTCTGCAATCGTCGCCATACCGACAAGATCAAGGAGCCACTTCTCCCACCCCTCAAACGGCACGACGGCGAAATCCTCAGCGTTCTTCCGTGCGTGACTAAGAAGCGCTTGTGCAAGTTTAAAGGCAACTCCGGCTCCACAGAGCATCGACTCACTATAGCCACACCCTTCCTGCTTTGGATTCACAAACGCATACGCATCCGGTTTTTGTGAAGGTGGTATATGGTGATCAGTAAGGATTACATCAATACCTAATCGAGATGCATGTGCAACCGGTTCGACGTCGGTACTTCCACAGTCTATAGTGATAATGAGACGCACCCCTTCTCCCTTCAGAGCATCTATCCCTTGAGTATTGAGTCCGAACCCTTCTCTGTTCCTATGTGGTGTGTAGTGAATGATGTTCGTGTGATTAAGAGCAAAGAGCGTTTCAAAGAGAACAACTGCTCCAGGGATGCCATCCATATCATAGTCACTCCACAGTGCAATTTTTTCATTCTTCTTACATGCCTCCACTATCCGAAGCACTGCTCGTTCCATGTCTTTCAAAAGGAATGGATCATGTGTACCATGCTCCCACGAGGGGTTGAGAAATGTGTCCGCTTCACGCCGAGTGTGCATACCTCTTTGTACCAACATTCTCTGCGTACGTGGTGAGTATGATGCAAGTTCATCACATTCGACGTCGATACTGTTTCTCATGCTGTAGTTCTTCATGGAAACGTATTGTACCAAACTATTGTTCTATGTATCTTTGCGTTTCTGTGTTCTTTTGTGTATTTGCGACAAGCCACCGAAGGAGTGTGCGTGTATCCTGTTTCCAGTCTTTTGACTGTAAGATGATAACAGCAATAGGTTTAAACTCACCGTATATGGGTACTCTAAAAATAGCGAGCGACGTTTGTCCTGCCTCATCAGTGTACCCCAGCTTTCCCCCTATGAAGTAGGGGTCTGAAGCGAGCTTATTTTGATTTTTTACATTCCACCGAACTCCATTTGTACTTGTGATACTCCCCGACGCTTCCTTGGAAATTTCCAAGATAAAATCTTTTTCCGTATACAAATACTTTGCAAGTATAACAAGGTCAGACACACTCGATACATTTTTTGGGGACAGTCCCGAAGCGTCACTGAATACCGTCCCTTGCATACCAAGAGATTCTACGTACGTGTTCATACTGCTTATGAAAAATGATGTCCCCGCGTGACGAGCGATAGAAGCAGCGACCGCATTATTGGACTGAAGAAGGAGTGGGTAGTATAGATCACTGAGTACGTAGTACTCGTTATTAGGTGCTTTCACCTCCGTACCATGCCCTATAATCTCCGTTGCAGTGAGCGCGGTTACTAGCTTTGTGACACTCGCTATAGGGTACCTATCATTCTTCCCCTTATCGATAAAGTACTGACCGTTCTCAATATCAACGACTGCATACGCTTTCGCGCTCGTGGCAGGCATACCGTCACTAACTGTTGGAGGCGCTGGATCAAAAAGCGGTGTATCGTCGTACACATCATTTGATTCTTCTTTAAGCACTTCACCCTCGACTACAATCGGGGTTCCTACATCCACAAACGTAAACAGTTTCTCAGCATCCTTATTTTCGAGTTCAAACATGTTTTGTGCGTACTCGCCATTGAGAGCTTTTCCTTCTGTGTTTGTGGGTGTTCCATGAAAAGCGTACCCGTCTCCAAACGAAACATAATAAGGAAAGCGCGCCATCGCAATCGTCGAAAGTTGCATGGTGCTTTTTTCACCAACAATGTAGGTGCCTTGAATATTCTCAAGCACTTCTTGTTCCGGCAAGCGCACGAGATGAAATGTTTCAACTGACTCGGGAAAAGAGTGGAGCACAACACTCATTTCTTCAATATCTACAGTGATGTAAGGCGTTCCCTGTGGAAGTGGGGTAGACACTGTCTGCTTACCACTGTCCGCACTGCTTGAAAGAGTATCGGTAAAAGGTTCTTTCTCAGGAAAAAAACCTAGTGATGGGGTGCCGGGGATAACCTGCCACAAAAAAACGCACAGCGAGGCCGTGCCAAGTAGTATGAGCCATACTAGAGCGCTTTTTTTATCAAGGGAAACATCCCGCATGAATTTGTAATTACTGATTAGACCTCTCTTTGAAGTGCATCAACTGCAGGAAGTTTACCATCCACCAAGTAGTCGAGCATTGCTCCACCCCCTGTTGAGAGGAAACCGACTTTGTCTTCAAGATTACTTTCTCGCACACAAGCAACCGTATCTCCTCCACCAACTATTCCATGGGTTTCAGATTCTGCAATACTACGGGCGACTTCTCTCGTACTTTCTGTATACCCTTCTTCATAGAGACCAAGTGGGCCATTCCATAAAACACATCGAGCATGTGTAATTCGAGCTCCAAGCTCTTGCACACTTTCTCTACCTACATCAACTATAGTGTCTGTCGGTAAAACTGAGGTTACGGGCTTTGTTACCACAGCACCTCCTTCTTCCTTAACAACAACATCTTTCGGAACTAGAATTTTCGGGCTTTGCAGTACATCATGTATTTTTTCTACATCTTCTGACACAAGCGATTTTCCTACCTCACACCCCTTTGCCTTCAGAAAATCGTTTGCGAGCGCTCCTCCAATGAATATTGTATCGTACCGAGGGAGAATAGCTTCTAGAAGGGGCTCTTTTGTTTCAAACTTCGCACCACCTAAAATAAAAACTGAAGGTGATTCTGGAGCCAACCCTTTACTGAGTTCGGTAAGTTCTCGCTCCATAAGGAGTCCAGCATACGAAGGAAGGTGCTTGGGAACACCTGTCATACTTGCATCATTTCGGTGTGCATTGCCAAAGGCATCATCTACGTACACATCAGCAAGAGATGCAAGAGCCTGTGCAAACTCTGCGCTATTTTCTTTTTCGCCAGGGTTACTGCGAAGGTTTTCAAGAAGTAACACGCCACCTTGTGGTAAGGCTTCTACAGCACGACGCGCCTCATCTCCCACAACATCTTTTACAAACTGTGCCTGTGGAAAGAATTTCTGCAACTCCTTATAGACCGGCTCAAGTGAGTCTTCCGGATTTCTCCCAAGGTGAGCCATGACTATAACGCGCGCACCTTTTTCAGATAAAAAGCGGATTGTTGGAACAGCGTTTTCTACTCGATACGCATCAGCAACCTTTCCATTCTCGATTGGAGTATTTAACTCACTACGTACGAGCACTCGTTTTCCTTCTAAGTTTTCAATATCATGAACAGTTTTATATGTTTGCATAGTTATTTTGAGATTAGTGTTGCTATTGAGATGCACTGCTTTGGATCAAGCGAAGCGCTTCCCACAAGAAGCCCATTCACTCCTCCATTTTTTATAAGCTCTTCAGCATTCTCCATCTTCACCGAAGCACCATAGAGAATAGGTACTTTAGTAGCGAGCGTTCGGCCGAATGTTTCTATGAGTATCTTTCGAATGAAAAGCACCGTTTCGTAGAGCGCTTGAGGAGATAAGGCATCACCTGCCCCTTTGCCAATAGCCCACACCGGCTCATAAGCAATAATAAAGTTTTTAAGGTCACTTTTCTTTAAAACCGCAAGTACGGTCTCAAGTTCTCGTCGAACAAAGGTGAGGTAATCTCCCTCATCAGTACGAGACAATTCTCCAATACATAATGCAACTTTTAGTTTTTCATCGAGTGCGTGGCGCGCCTTACGTGCTATGTGTTCATCTGTCTCTCCAAGCGCTCTCCGTTCACTGTGACCGAGAATAGTAAGTTCTGTCTTATAGTTTTTAACCATAGCAGGAGACGTTTCTCCTGTAAATGCACCATTTTTTTCATGAAAAACATTTTGAACGCCGAGTTTGATAGGGGGTTTTGCAACCTTTGATAATTCTGGTAAAAAAATGGAAGGTGGGCAAACGTACACATCGAGGTTTTGTAACTTTTTTACACCTTTTTGAACCTCAGTAATAATACGCCTCCCTTCAAGTGCTGTTTTTGGATTCATTTTCCAATTCGCGATAAGTATTTTGTTTGCCATATTCCTCACAAGTGTACCATGCTTTCCGTGAGATAAAAAAATGGACCTCACCAATTCTGGCGAGGTCCTATACTCATCTGCAAAAATGTTACACCGCGATGTACAGTACCCATGAAGCGAGTAGAAACATTCCAACCCCCCATAAATACTGTCGATCTGCTTTTTTTTGTTCCGGATTTCCCTCCGGCACTACAACGTGCAAAACTCCAAGAACAAGCACAAGTAATGTTGAGGCCATTGGCAAAAACCCTGTCATTCCTTTTAGAACCTGTAACTCTCCCATAATACCCCCGTTTGTTTAAATGAAAACGTAGCAAAAAAACTTCTACTATATAGCTTTGCACAGAGAAATTATGTGCGTCAACAAAAAAACACCTTGCGGTGTTTAATTTCTTCAGTTCTAATTCGGATTTAGAGTAAACCAGCTTTCTTGAGCGTTGCGTATGCTCCGTTTTTGTTAATAGTCTTAAGTGCTTTTGTTGATACAGTTACCGTTACGGTCTTTTCAAGTTCAGGCACATAAATACGGCTCTTCACGAGGTTCACCTGTCGGCGCTTCTTTCCTGTTGGGTTAAACTGCGTTGCGCGAACACGGTTGCTGTAGCCACCTCCGACTTTTGATGTTTTCTTTGTTATTGGACACTGTTTCGCCATATAAGTTCAGGTATGGTACCATATACTTTACGAATTGCAAATCGTTTTAATACCTAAAAATATATACGCAATACAAAACGATGTTGATGAAACGTCTTTTTTTAAATACACCTTACACAATATATATAAAACCCTATGGAACCTGTACTGATTTTCTTTTTTATTGTACTTATTCTCTCTATCATCGTGCATGAAGTGAGTCATGGATTTGCTGCGGAGATGCTCGGTGACCCAACCGCACGACTTCAAGGACGCCTTACATTAAACCCTATTCCACACATTGACCCTATCGGCTCTATCCTTGTCCCAGGAATACTCCTCTTCTCACAGACTGGATTCCTCTTCGGATGGGCAAAACCTGTCCCCTACAACCCCTACAACCTTAAAAACCAGAAATGGGGTGAAGCGATAGTTGCAGCTGCTGGACCTGGGGTAAACATTCTTCTTGCACTCGCATTTGGCTTACTCATACGATTTGGCTCAGGCACACTCCCTCAAGCATTCCTAGATCTTTCAGGTATCATTGTTTTCGTAAACATTATGCTCGCGTTCTTCAACCTTATACCAATCCCCCCTCTTGATGGGTCAAAACTCTTAAAGTCGATTCTCCCATTTAGAACTGCTCGCGCTTTTGAACGGTTTGAAGGATTCTTACTTTCGGGAGGATTCCTTGTCATGGTGCTAGTTTTCTGGATTTTTATGCAAATCTTTGGCGGTTTTTTCTCACGAGGACTATCTTTTGTTTACTTCCTTATTACCGGTCATCCTTTAGGTATATAAAACAACACCTTGCGATTTTGTCAAAAATACGTACACTACCTTTATATATATGTATATGAATATGAAAAAAGAAGAAACAACACAAGCAACTCTCGTCCCGATGGTTATTGAAAAGACCCAATTCGGTGAACGAGCGTTTGATATTTACTCACGACTTCTCAAAGAGCGCATACTCTTTATCGGTGGCCCGATTGATGATTACACAGCAAACCTCGTCATTGCTCAACTACTCTTTCTTGCTTCAGAAGACCAAAAGAAAGATATTCAGCTCTATATCAACTCACCAGGAGGGTCTGTTACTGCAGGGCTTGCGATACTTGATACCATGAACTTCATTAAACCTGACGTTTCGACGGTTTGTGTTGGAGTTGCTGCAAGCATGGGATCTGTCATTCTTTCAGCAGGTGCTAAAGGCAAACGCTTCGCCCTCCCAAACAGTGAAGTAATGATTCACCAACCATGGGGCGGAGTGCAGGGACAAGCAGCCGATATTGAAATAACAGCAAAGCACATCCTCGCGACACGTGACCGCTTAAACCAAATCCTTGCATCAAATACTGGGCAAGACATTGCAAAGATAGAAAAAGATGTTGATCGCGACTTCTTTATGACTGCTCAGGAGGCAAAGAAGTACGGGATTATTGATCAGGTCTATAAGGCGTAATTTCAAACTACCATAATCTTGAAATCGAAATTAAGTAGGTTTTCGATTTCAAGATTTTCTGGTAGGATACATAGGATTGCGGGTATAGTTTAGTGGTAGAATGACTGCCTTCCAAGCAGTATACGGGAGTTCGATTCTCCCTACCCGCACATTATTACAAAAAGACCGGCTGTGCCGGTCTTTTTGTATCACAAACCATTGACACAGTATACTATAAAACGTATAGTGCGGATTGGTATACATCTGTTCTATCAGAAATTTCATATCAAAGGAGAACACCATGAAGGCACTGCACACTGTCATCCTCGTAGCATGTTTCTTTTTTTCTGTTCCGGTATATGGAGCAGGGACACAATGTTCCAACCTCATCGTCGCAGAACGAAACGACGAATGCGGTCAAAACATGACCACCTACGGGTTCCGAAAGAAATTCAACGATGAAGAAATCGGAACCATTATCGATGACCTCCTCAAACTTGAAGGAGTCGAGGAAGTGCAGGTTTCCGGATATTCGATCATTATCGTAAAGGGTGTCGCCTTTTCATGGCATGAAATAGACGCGAAGATCAGTTCCTATTACTCTAAGTACAAAAAGGTGGCTGGGGAGGAAATCCCCTTCATTGATAAGAGCAGGTATAATAGCAGAGATGAGTTTGAAGTAGCATTGAAGAAACAATGTCAGTAGTTCCACGCCGATATGTCTACAGCCACCGAGCTTGCTCGGTGGCTGTTTTTTTGAAAACTCTGTGATATTCTAAAGAAGGATTCTAAATTAGAAATACATTTTTTAGCAAAGGAGGGAGGTATGGAAGCATGGAGAAATTTTCGAGTACACACACTACACAGCTCCTCAGGACAAGTGCAGGGTCAATTTT
>CAYWWH010000017.1:0-1561 GCA_964462155.1 uncultured Candidatus Saccharibacteria bacterium
GTGTTAGCGGGCGAGTATTTTTCTTTCCCTCTCTAAAATATTTTTACAGAGAAAAAGAAAGTGAAGGCCCTGACTATACCAACTTTTTTAAATTCTTACTTGTGGACCGTTCGACCAGCCACAGGTAAGAAGTTGGTGATAAGAATGTGAGTCTGAGAATCAGTCATGCAACCATTGTGGTATAAGGTTCGGCTGAAATTTGTGTGTGCTTTACAAATGCATGCTTGCACACAAAACAAACATACACGATTTAATTTCGTACTCGCTTACAATATTCAATTGTCAAAGAGCAGACCCCCTACCAGATTCAAACATATCACAACGGCAACCATACATAAGGCCTGCCGTTTAGGGTTCTCATAATTATAGGGTTAAAATCACTTAAAAAGCAAAGAAATCTGTGGATAAACAGTACTATACTTGATTAGTCAAGTAACTCTGAAATTCCAAAAAACACTTTACAAGTGCGCCCCCCACAACAAGTATTGTTTTACGTAGTGAAATACGTAAAAAACAATACTTTCTCTATCAAAGATGACGTTTACACGACTAGGCACTTACTTCATACAAAAAAGAAAGACATTAAAAACAAGGTCTGTCAAAATACCTACAGCTACACCAAACGGTATGTACTCCACCTTCTCTCCCCTTCTTTCTTAAGGACGCCTTGTCTTACAAGAGCAAGTAATTCTCTCTGCAACGTCTTCTCGCTACAGTCTTTGATAACTGAAGCAACGTCTCTTACATTTATTTTGTCTTTTTTCTGTATTAAAGACAGTATAATTGCTCGTCTGTCCTTTTGAACTTCTTGTACTCTCTCTTTATATTGGTTCTGTACTTTGTCAGTGTTGTCCTTTTCTACTCGTTCAACATATCGGTCACTCATGTGCTCAACTACTCTTGGTCTTGGGTAGTACGGTTCCTTATCTTGTCTTATAACTGTCTCTGACCTTATGGGTACCTCTTCCTTTCCGAGGATGCTCTCAGGTACATCTACTCTAAAAATGGATTGATCAATATATCGTCTCCCCTCTCTCCATTCAATCTTTCGCAACAATTCACTAAAGACAAAAATGTCATCTGTAATAACATCAACATTCATTTTTGAGAATTGTTCTGTAATCTTGCCCACTTCAAGCAATGAGGTGAGTTCAACAAGGGCATCCTGAAGAGCACTCCTGCTTTCATGAGAATAGAGACTTTTTGAAGAGTCTTTTACAAGTCTTATAGAACATTTTAGTATTTCACTTTTGAGTGGGTTTGTTTTATCAAGTACATTTGCTAATATAAAAGCCACTGATGCTATACGTGAAGATTTTTCAATAATATAGGACACTGATGTTTTGTCCCTTTTACTCCCATACAACCCAGAATTGCATACCTTATTGATGCTACTTGTGGCCTTTACTATTTCACTTTCGTTTGTCTTTGATTCCATGGTTTATGTGCCCTTTACTTTTCTTAGTTTGTCTTTGACCTTGACATGCCCTTTACTCCTATGTCCCCTTGAGTATATATCATAGACACATGTCTGCAAGTCTTTTTCAATGGCGTAATTTTT
>CAYWWH010000017.1:1661-6919 GCA_964462155.1 uncultured Candidatus Saccharibacteria bacterium
CTAAAAATGGAACTGTAAAAACATCCACAAAAAAATCAAAAAAGAATCGTGAGGAGTACGTAGAAGAACGACCTTCCTTTTTCTCGTCGATGAGTGAAGAAACCATACATGGAATACTTGGTGTATTTCTTTTTGTTCTTGCAATTATCCTCATTCTCTCTGCTCTTGGCCTTGCAGGTATTGCTGGAAATTCCATATATAAAGGTATCTTCTATGTTGTCGGTATTGGCTACTGGCTCTTACCTTTTATTCTCATTGGTTTATCTTGGACGCTCTTCCGAAACTCGTACGAACAAAACAGACTTCGCTCAATACGCAGTGTCGGTGCTCTCGGATTCTTCCTCTCTACGCTTGGCATCATTGCAGTCACTGCGTCAGAGAGGGCTGCAGGGAAGCTTGGTCTCCTTCTCGTCAAACCACTCCTTACCTACCTCGACACTATAGCCACCCTAGTTGTCCTTGCTGGAGTACTCATTACTTCCCTACTTCTCATTTTCGACAGTGAACTTTGGATTCTTTTTGGAAGAAAACTATTTGGCCTCTTTAGAAGAAAACGCACAGACGAGGAGTTGGAAACAGAGCATATGGATGAGGAGTATGTTGAAGAGAGTCAAGATGAGCCCCTTGAAGAGAAGAAAAAACAAACTCCTTTTGTAGAGGATCCTGCTCTTGACGATATTGAATTAGAGGAGGAAGAACTGCTCATACCAAACATCGAAAAAGAGATCCAAACAAAGAAAGCAAAAAAAGAGAAGATATTCCAACTTCCAAGTAGGTACGATCCTCCTCCAATTGACATCCTTGAGGGAGACAGGGGAAAGGTAAACGTGGGAGATACGAAAAACCGAGCACTCATTATCCGCAAGACCCTCCAACACTTTAAGATACCTGTTGAGATGGATGAAGTTGTTGTTGGCCCTTCTGTCACCCGCTACTCATTAAAACCAGCTGCTGGAGTTCGACTTTCGAAAATAGTTGCTCTCCAGTCAAACCTTGAGCTTGCTCTTGCTGCTTCCCCGCTCCGTATTGAAGCTCCTATTCCTGGGAAATCGCTCGTCGGTATTGAGGTGCCAAACCAAAGCAAAGCATTTGTCGGCCTCTCGGGACTTTTATCCTCTCCTGAATTTAGCGAGGAGACTGTTCCTCTCTTTATTGCACTCGGCAAAGACATCGCGGGTAGTGCTCACTACGCAAATATCGGTAAAATGCCCCACCTTCTTGTAGCAGGAACAACGGGGTCTGGAAAATCTGTCATGATTCACTCCATCGTGACATCTCTCCTCTACAGGAATGGCCCTGAACGTCTTCGCTTCATGATGGTTGACCCTAAACGAGTTGAACTCACCCTCTATAACGAAATACCTCACCTCCTTACACCAGTTATCACTGATGCAAAAAAGTGTATTTTAGGTCTCAAGTGGGCAGCAAAAGAAATGGATAGACGCTACGAACTCCTCCAACTCCATAAAGTGCAAGATATTGCAGGGTACCACAACGAAGTTGTAGCCCCTGCCCATGAAAAGTACGAGAAAGCAGAAAAACGAGGGGCAGACCTTTCTTCAATAGATATCCCCGAGCCAATGCCTCACATAGTTATCATTATTGACGAGTTAGCTGACATCATGACCACGTACCCTCGCGAACTCGAAGCTGCAATCGTCCGTTTAGCCCAGATGAGTCGTGCTGTCGGTATCCACCTCATTCTCTCTACACAACGCCCTTCAGCTCAAGTTATTACGGGACTTATCAAGGCAAATATCCCTACTCGCATTGCTCTCAAAGTCTCTTCTCTCCTTGAAAGTCGCATTATCCTCGACCAGTCTGGTGCTGAAAAACTCCTCGGCGCCGGTGACATGCTCTACCTCTCTGCAGATATGGCAAAGCCACGACGTATCCAGTCCCCCTTCCTCACGACAAAAGAGGTAAAAGAGATAGTGTCGTACCTTATCAACAACAACAGTTACACGCTTCCGAGTGCTATAGATTTCTCTGACAATGACGGTAATGGCGCAAGTGCGGGTATACCGTTCGACCAGATGGAAGATGAAGACAACCTTGACCCACTCTTCAGTGACGTTAAAGAGTTCCTCATCAAAGAAAAGAAAGCTTCTACCTCTCTCATTCAGCGACGATTCCAAGTGGGATATGGGAGAGCTGCACGCATCATGGACCAACTCGTAAGCCAAGGCGTTATCTCCCCTTCAGATGGCACAAATAAGCCCCGTGAGATACTTATAGGCGGACATACTGAAGACTCTTCCACGTACGAAGAAGGTGATGAAGATTCACACTATGAAGAACGGTAACGGAAGATTGTTAGCCCTGTTTCTCCTTTCGCTTACAGTGGGATACGGCATGTTTGAGGCTCGCTCGCTTCTTCAAGGTCCGACACTGACCATACTCTCTCCAAAAATTGGAGAATTACAAACGGGAGACCTTATGGAGATTCGAGGAAAAACGAGCCACGTTACGCACGTTACAATTAATGGAAAAGAAGCGACTCTCGACACGTCTGGCACTTTTTCTGAAAAACGTGTAACCCCTCAAGGATACGGTATACTAGTAATCGAAGCATCAAACAGGTTTGGACAAAAAGTGGAAGAGAAAATCGAGTTTGTAGGAGAGAGAAATCCTATCACAACACCAACAACCACATTATCAACCTTATAAATACTATGGCAAAGAAAAAAAATACTACACATAAAGAAAAAGAAGTACTTCCACAAGAAGACGAAAATCTTTCTCTAAAAAACGAAAAAAAGAATCCAGAAGTTGATGAAGCACTCCGAGCTATCAAGGCAAAGTTTGGTGAAGAAGCCATCATGACACTTGGTGCAAAGCCAAAGGTAAACGTTGACTCCATTCCCTCTGGCTCCCTTGGACTCGATTGGGCACTCGGGGTTGGCGGATACCCTCGAGGAAGGATTATTGAGATATTTGGACCAGAATCATCAGGAAAGACGACGCTTTCCCTCCATGCCATTGCGGAAGCACAGAAAAAAAATGGCGTCTGTGCGTTTATAGATGCCGAGCACTCCCTCGATCCAGAGTACGCGCGCCGTATCGGAGTAAAAATAGATCAACTTCTTGTGAGCCAACCAGACACAGGAGAACAAGCCCTTGAAATCGTGGAATCACTCGTTCGTTCAGGAAAGATTGACATAATTGTCGTTGATTCAGTCGCCGCTCTCACCCCTAAGGATGAAATCGAAGGTGAAATGGGTCAAATGCATATTGGTAAACAAGCTCGCCTCATGAGCCAAGCTCTCCGCAAACTCACCGCAATCGTAGCTAAGAGTAAGACTGTTGTAATCTTCATTAACCAGATACGCATGCAAATAGGTGTCATGTTTGGTAACCCTGAGACGACTCCTGGAGGAAAGGCGCTTAAGTTTTACACTTCGGTACGTATAGATATTCGACGCATAGCTCAGATTAAAAAAGGCACAGAAGTGGTAGGAGGACGTCACCGTGTAAAAATCGTCAAAAACAAAGTAGCTCCTCCCTTCCGCGATACCGAGTTTGACCTCATGTATAACGAAGGAGTGAGTATGGAAGGTGAACTTCTCGCTCTTGGAGAAAAGTATGGCTTTGTAACGAAATCAGGAACTTCGTACTCATATGGAGAAGAAAAACTGGGACGAGGGTATGATGCATCAAGGAGCTTCCTTAAAGAAAATAAAACTATTACAAACGCACTTCTTAAAGATATTCGAAAATCGTTTGAGACTAAGTAGTTCGAAGTACTATGCTCGAATCTTTGTAAATAAGAAAGACACTCCTTTCATGGTTTTAAACATATCTCGAATTCCAAGTATGAAAAGAATACATAGTGTTGAGAGAACTACTTGAACAAACATATCCGTATTGAGCACAGCTTGGATAAAAAAACCTAATACGTTTTTCGGAGCGAGAAGTGAAGGCATATTCTTAATAACATGCGCGACTGAAATTGAGGAAAAGAGTACTATAGAAAGCGCGGTTAAACCGTACACTTTTACAAGTAACGGTGTGAAATACTGCTTAAGTGCATGCACTCTTCTCACTCGAGCCATGACTATTTCTTCTGTTGTTTTTTTCATATACATAAAAATGGTGCGTACTGTTCTGCAACTTTTCTAAACTGTGCTTTTGCTCTATGAACTCTTGTCTTTATGGTACCTACCGCCACTCCCTCCTCCGCAGCTATCTGCTCCTGTGGTTTGTGTTTTAAGAAGTGTTCGTCGAGTACGTATGCTAGGTGCTCAGGCATTTTTACCAAGAGTGAAAGAACGAGATCTTTAACCTCACTACCGAAGCTGTTTTCAAACTGAAAATCAGGTAACGCCTCAAACTCTTCTACAGAAAGAGCTGTGGTTCGTAGTATCTCTCGTTTCTTTTTCCCATAGCGAGTACACGCAGTTCGTATCAAAATGGTATACCCCCAACTCTTAAATGAAGCTCCTTCAACCTCCTTAAAACGAGATGCATTGAGGTATATCTTTGTAAATGTCTCTTGGACAACATCTTCAGCGTCTTCCTTTCTGTACACTATTTTCATTGCTTTTTTAAGAAAGGGTTTCTCATACTTCCGCACTAAATGCACAAATGCGTTTGGATCTTGAAGAGACAGCGCCAAGATTTCTTCATCCTTTATACACTCCTCTGTTTCAATACAACGTTGCATACAAATACTATACCTCAGTACTGGATAATAACCACAGGGGAGAAGGAAAAGTTACAAATTGTTGGACAGGAAGGCAACAATTAGCTAGAATAAGCCACATTATGCTGAATTATAATGAAATCCTAACGGGTAAAACTATTGTCTTCAACGACGAACCCTGCAAAGTGCTTTCGCACCACGTCTTTCGTAAACAACAGAGAAAACCTGTTAATGCGACGAAACTTAAAGGACTAAAAACTGGTAAGGTTATTGAATACTCTTTCCACCAAAGTGAACAAGCAGAAGAAGCTGATTTAGAAAAGCAAACTGTTATCTACATTTTTGAAAACAAGGGAGAGTACATGTTCCATAAAGCATCTGATCCGAGCAAGCGCTTCCCCCTTTCTCGCGAACTTATAGGAGATGGGGTGAAATTCCTTAAACAAAAGGGAGAGTATGAGGCCATACTTTTCGAAGATGAAATAATTGGTCTTGAGATACCTATAAAAATACATGCTCGAGTAGCTGAAGCTGCTCCTGCCGTTAAGGGCAATACAGCAACAGGTGCCACAAAGACAGTCATTCTTGAAACAGGCGCTACCGTAAATTGTCC
>CAYWWH010000017.1:7019-10126 GCA_964462155.1 uncultured Candidatus Saccharibacteria bacterium
TACGACGTATGGGAGAAAGCCCATAAATCGAGCGTTCTTAACTGCTCGTGCGAGTTCTCGCTGTTGTTTTGCTTGCAGTTTCGTATACTTTCGTGACTGAATACGTCCGTGCGGGTTGAGAAAACGCTTGAGTACGTCTATTTGTTTATAGTCAAAATAGCGTATTTCAGGTAGTGCGTTTTCAGTCTTTTTCTTTTCACTCATACTTTTTACTCTTAATACTATTAGAATGGAATATCTTCCGGATTAATCTCTTCCTCAGGATACTCAATGGAATCTGCGCTCTGCACTGGCTCTGCCTGTCGAGGCGCTGTACTTCCACCACTTCCCCCTTCAGATCTACGATCTCCAAACTGAACTCTGTCAGCAACTATTTCGGTCCTATATCGCTTTTGTCCATCTTGCTCCCAAGAACGGGTTTGAATACGACCTTCAACAAGGGCCTGAGACCCTTTGCGAAGGTACTGACCAACGAGTTCCCCCTGTCGCCCGAAAGCAACAATGTTGTGGAACTCAGCTGATTCTTGCTTATTCCCGTCTTTGTCTTTATAGACTCGATTTGTCGCAATACTGAACGAGCAGACCTGAATACCTGATGGAAGGGCTTTTAATTCAGGATCTCGAGTTAAATTCCCGAGAACAAATACTTTGTTTAGATACATATTTTTAGGGATATGTGGATATACTCCTAGTGTATCAGCTGTTCAATCTGTTTGTCGAGCTCCTCCTCAGAAACCTCTCCTTCCCCTTCCTCTACATCCTGCTTTGGTGTAAGAGCTTTTGGCTCAACAACAACCTCCGTACTTTCCTTTCGAGGTTCTCGAACTGGTTCTGGTGTAAGAGCTATAGGATCAAGTTTGATAATGAGGTAACGAACGATGAATTCATTACGATCGAGGAACTCTTTAAGAGCTACAACCCCTTCGCTCGGCGCCTCAAAGCGAACCCAGCCAAAGAATGAGCTGTCATACGAATCCCATCTCCCTGCGCGCATTTTTCGCATGGTGTATGCAAGAGAAAATGCCTGAGGCTCACCTTCGCTTATCACGGTCCCCCCTTGGGCTAGAATTGCCTTTTGGATGTCGGTGACACGAAGCGCAAGAGCATCATCTCCTAGCGATGGTACAAGGTGGTAGCCAAGCTCATAGAGCACAGTTGCCTTTTCCTTGTCTTCATGATTTTTTTCTGTCATGTGTTATACCTTTACTTATAATGTTCGTGCACTGTAGCATAAAAAAATCACTTTAGGAAGAGGCTCGTTGTTTTGCATTATAAGGAGATTGAGTACAGCCTTTCTGCATTTTGGAGCAAAATTTCTCCTAATATTTCAACGTCTACACCTCGAATTTCTGCCATTCTTTTTACCACCTCCCGTACATGCGAGGGTTCGTTCCTCTCTCCGCGAAACGGCACTGGGGCTACGTACGGCGCGTCAGTTTCCGCGTGGAGAAACTCACACGGAGCGTATTTAACGACTTCATCATACTGGTGGGTAAAGGTGAGTACCCCGGTAAACGAGGTTGAAAATCCCATATCCCAGTACAGTTTTGCATCTTCAAGCGTCCCTGCAAAGAAGTGCGCATTGCCTAGCACCTTAGCTTCTCGCTTAAGGATTGCGTACGCATCTTTATACGCACTCCCTCGTTCACCATTTCGAAGGTGGAGCATGAGTGGCTTCCCTATCGCATTTGCTAGGGCTATTTGCGCTTCAAATGCTTCAACTTGTTTTTTCCAATCCTCATCACTTACTCCACGATAGTAATCAAGGCCACACTCACCAACAGCGACTACGCTCGGACGCACTGCAAGGTCTTTATATTTTTTTTCATCAAACACTTCTCCAATTTCTGTAAATACTTTTTTTGATTCATCAAACTCACTTTCATCGAAAAAACTCTTTGACGTATGGAGCGGGTGAAGCCCCGTCGTAGCGTACACACCACTATTGTACTGCTCTGCGAGCTCAAGAGCACGTACGCTCGTATCATACTGTGTACCAATATTTATCATAGCAACACCCTCGCTGAGGGTTTTTTCGATTACCGTCTCCGAATCATCCTTAAACGCCGCAAGATTTACATGGGTATGGGTATCAATGTATTGCATGGTACAAGTACTGTATATCTTCAACGCACCTCATGCAATCAAATAAAGCTACATACTTTTTTTCCTTATCATGCGATTAATCGTATGATAAGGAAAATATGGAATACTGTATGCATGCATACTCCGACACACCGCTCTTCAAGACATCCAACATGTGTAGTTAAGGTAAAAAATCTCGCAAGGTCACACCTTTCTTTTTTCTCAAATCTTCATTTTATGATTGTTCTTATCATACGATTAATCGTATGATAAGAAGGTCTTGAAAGAATCATATACTTACTTAAGTTTAAAGTCGGTAGTACTTAGACCGCTCCTACAAATTGAATCAAGATACACCTTATCAATACCTGTTTGCTCTATCATACTATTAATCGTATGATAGACGATATGTCACGCGTTTCAAAAAGAGCACTTCCTCCAACACAGTTAAAAGAATTGTACGGAGAACTTGCTAAAACAATTGCACGTCTCAATGCAAAAAATACAAATATTTTTCTTGGAGAATTACTCGGAGAAGAAGAAAAGATAATGATTGCAAAAAGACTTGCAATACTTGCAATGCTGTTTGAGAAAAACTCAACCTACCGCATTGCTCAACTGCTCCTTACAAGCCAATCTACTGTTGAGCGACATCGGAGAAAATTACGTAATGGGGACTATGAACACATTGAACGACTCTTTAAAAGTAAGAAGAAGGAGTACGAAGAATTTTGGAGTACACTTGAACACATCCTTCGTCTTGGCATGCCTCCTCAAGGAAGGGGTCGGTGGAAGTCTATTTTTGAATCAATGAACAGTCGTTAGCAGTCTTTATCATACGATTGATCGTATGATAAAGACTGCTTGATTGAGTACTTTTCAATCTATTTATAGTCAGTGACTATAACGATAAGATTCTGCCTATACCTTGACGTCAATTCTTGGGAAGAGGGTTTCTGGTTTTTTGTTTGCGAGGACTGTTTCAGTAACGAGTTTACTTGTATGTGGCATAAATGGAGCGA
>CAYWWH010000017.1:10226-19042 GCA_964462155.1 uncultured Candidatus Saccharibacteria bacterium
AGGTCAGTATCTTCAAACGGATGAACATGGCGAAGTAAGACGTATCGTAACGCATCAGTTCCGTACGTCTCAACTAGCTCAAGTGGATCAATGACATTCCCAAGAGATTTGCTCATTTTTTGTCCTCCTGAGGTAATGAATCCATGAATGAGTATTTGCTTACTTGGAGGAAGACCTGCTGAAAGGAGCATCGCTTGCCACATGGCACTCTGTTGACGGAGGTTATCCTTCCCTGCAAACTGAACTGAGGGCCACCACTCTTTATACTTCTCATCAGGCCATCCAAGTACCGAGATGTAATTTACAAGTGCATCAAACCATACGTACATCACATGATTTTCATCGTCAGGAACAGGTACACCCCACGGCATCTTCTCTTTAAGACGTGAAATACTAAAATCTTGAAGACCACTCGCTACAAAAGAGCGAATTTCTCGCAGCCGCTCAAGAGGGAGAACAAAAGCACCTTCAGTCTCGTAGAGAGTAAGGAGAGCTTCTTGATAGTTTGAGAAACGGAAGAAGTAGTTTTCTTCTTCGATAAGCTCAATATCTGTTGTAGGGTGGAGGGGACATCGCCCATTCTCAAGTTCACTATCAGTCTTTTCAAGTTCACACCCCGCACAGTACTTAACCTTATACTCCTTTTTATAAATATCTCCCTTTTCTTTACACGTCATCCAAAATACTTGCGCTGCTTGTTTATGTTTCACATCGGTAGTACGTATGAACGCATCATTTGAAATATCCAATGTACCGAGGAGTGCTTTAAACCGTTCTGCATACTCATCAACATACGCCTGTGGTTCCTTTCCGGACTCAAGCGCTTTTCGATACACCTTAACTCCATGTTCATCGGTACCCGTATTAAAGAACACACTATCGCCAAGTAAACGATAGTAGCGAGCCACTGCATCTGCTTGCACATACTCAAGTGCATGCCCAATATGCGGTACTGCATTAACGTACGGCAGTGTAGTTGTTAGTGAAATTTTTTTGTTCATAGTATGTAATAATTACTCTCCGTTCTCTTCTACGGGATACTGTAAGGATAGTTTACCTTTCTCGACGTCACGGACCCACTCTTGCACAGCCGCTGCAACAGGGACCGCAATAAGGATTCCTAAAAAGCCAGCGAGCTGTGCCCCCGCAATTATTGCAAGGATGATAACAAGAGGCGGAACTCCAAGCACCTTCTGCACAACGAGGGGGTAAATAAGGTTTCCCTGTACTTGATTAATCACGGTGTAGAGAACAATTACGACAAGGGCGAGTGTCGTTCCCGAATCTATGAATGCAAGGATGACAGCAGGTATCGCGGCTAGTATGGATCCAAAAACCGGTATGAGCTCAAGAACTGCCGCAACAATACCAAGAAGGAGAGCGTACTTCACATCAAAGAAAAGGAGACCAATGTAGACAAGAACACCAACGAGAAGCGAGAGGAGGAGCTGTCCTTGGAGCCATCGCCCTATTTTCTTCTGCGCTCGAGTCCAAAGGTCTAGAATGTACCCATGATGTTTTGATGGAGTGACAAGGCGAAGAAAATCGTTTATACCCTGCTCTTGAACTGCTATATAAAAGGAGAGAACCATTATGAGAACAAAAGACAACACTCCTCCAAAAAAAGTATTTGCGGCACTAAAGACACTCGCTGAAGATGCTTTGAGCACATCTTGCAACTTAAGCAACTGATCCATTATCGATACACTCTCCTCTTCAGTAAAGGTAACATGTCCTGAAGTGATGTGAAGTTTCTCCATGTACTGTGGCAATGACTTTGAAAAATCCAACGCTTCATTGACGAGAGGAGGGAGAAAGAAGTAAAAGAAAGAGACTATGGAGACAAACGCTACAAGGTATACGAGCACCACCGAGAGGACACGAGGGATGCCTATTTTAACAAACCATTTCGTAAACGGATCAATAGCACTCGCGAAAACTATCGCAGCAAGGACAACCAAGAGTAAATCTCGTAGTAAAAAAGCGAACCAAAAACCAAGAATAATAAGAAGAGCAGTCGCTACTGTCCCTGGAGTAATCGTTATTGCTATTGGTCGTAGTTTTTTATCTTCCATTACAAAATAGTACAGTATGGACATGTTTTAGCAAACAGTACAAGCCGTACGTTACAAGTTTAAAGTTACAAGTTTGCTGATACTATTAAGCACGAACTGTGGCAAGAAGTTCTGAGATTGGCACACGTTTTTGTTCACCCGAATCACGCTCTCGAACAGTAACTGAAGAATCTGTTAAAGTATCGAAGTCAATGGTGACGCAGTATGGAGTACCTATTTCATCTTGTCTACGGTATCGCTTGCCAATGTTACCATTATCATCAAACTCTGAACGAATCTCCCCCTTGAGCATGTTGTACACCTCTCTCGCCTTAAGAACGAGCTCTGGCTTATTTTTAAGGAGCGGGAAAACAGCAACCTTTATCGGTGCAAGACGGTATGGGAAACGAAGAACGGTACGCTCCTCTCCCCCAAGCGTGTCAGTGTCATAGAACTCAGTGAGTACTGCTAGAAAGGTTCTATCTACTCCAACAGACGTTTCTACGACATGAGCGACGTACGTTTCGTTCGTAACAGGGTCTCTATATGAAAGGTCTGTACCAGAATGTTTCTGGTGCTGAGAAAGGTCATAGTCCCCTCGTGCATGCACTCCCTCAAGCTCTTTAAATCCAAATGGGAAGTTATACTCAATATCCCAAGCAGCTTTCGCATAGAACACCAAATTCTCATGCTCGTGCCAACGAATATTTTCTTTCTTAAAACCAAGATCAAGATAGTACTGCATTCTCTTCGCTCGCCACTCTTCATACACTTCCATTTCTCGCTCCGGAGCAACAAACATTTGCATTTCCATTTGTTCAAACTCGCGCTTCCTAAAGATGTACTGACGAGGAGCTATTTCATTTCGAAATGCCTTTCCTATCTGCGCTATACCAAATGGCACCTTAACTCGTGTCGTATCGAGGACATTCTTAAAGTTGAGGTAAATACCCTGGCATGTTTCTCCTCGAAGGTAAGAAGGTTCTTTTGTCCAATCGTCGCTAAAGTTCCCAAGGTTTGACTGAACGAGGAGGTTAAATGTTTTTACTTTTGTAAAATTCTTTTTACCACACTTTGGACACGCAATTTTTTCTCGTAATCCATCAAAGACGGTGTTGATTTCTTCAGGTGTCATCTTTTCATCGGCAAATCCTCCTGCTTCATCTATGAGGTGGTCGGCTCGTGAGCGAGTGTTGCACTCTTTACACTCAACCAGCGGATCAGAAAAACCACCAACATGTCCAGAGGCAACCCACACCTCAGGACGAGTAAAGATACTTGAGTCAAGACCTACTATATTATCCTCCATCTGCACCATTGCCTTCCACCACGCTGCTTTAATATTGTTCGCTAGCTCAACGCCGTATGGACCATAGTCGTATAACCCGATAAAGCCACCGTATATCTCAGATCCTGCATAAACGAACCCTCGTCTTTTTGCGAGAGCCACTATTTCATCGATTGAGCGTGTATTCATAGGTTATACGTTAGTCTTGTACGGCACCCCAAACGTTCTTAAAGTAAGGATCGTTCTTAAGCGTCGTCTCTACCCAAATAATATCTCTTTGTAGCACATTTTTTGTGAATGCGTCAACGCCCTGCATAGTAAGGTCTTCGATGAGACGTATTTCAGAGTGAAGCTGACTAGTACTGGGAATAGTCGACACTTGAAAGTAAGCTATACGGTCACCACTCTGATACCCAACCCCACGCTGCAAATCTCCTACTGACCAAATCACTTCACGCGTTACTGCGTTATAAGTAATTGTTTCGTTTTCAGGACTAACCGCCCCTAACCACGTAACGTTTACCGGAAGTATCCCTCGAACCTCAACTGCGTTTATATCATTGATATTATTTTTTAAAAGCAACGCCACTGTATACGTTGTTTCAAGCTCGACTCTAGGAGGATGAGGTCCAGTATTTTTAAATGGACCTGTGCCGTACAACCCATACGCATCAAAAACAACCTCCGTATCAAAAAGAATAGTCTTTTTAGCTTGGTTCACTAAACTTTGAGGAACCTGCGCATTCTCGGACACTCTCCTCGCTCGTACATCAAGATCAATGTTCATTGTCGGATTACTGACGCTCGTTGCTCCTCCTATTTTTTTTGTTGAAAACTGAAACTCAAGATCTCCCTCTTCTCCAGGTTCAATTTTTTCAAATTTTTCAAAAGTTTGAGGTGACCACAGAATAGTCTTGTCTATGGAACGGAAAAAACCACTTCCCGCTGACACGGTCAGAGGGTCAAGCATAACTCCTTCAAGGACTGCTTCTATCTCAACACCGTAGAGCGCACTAGGTAGTGTGTTCTTCCAATGTACAATACCGTTAATAGTTTCTCCTAAAGTTGCCACCTTTTGTGGCTTATCTTCATCATTAAGTTTGAGCGTGAGTTCTAAAAACGGTCTCGTAACTACTAATTGATGTTCTATTTTTTGCAGTATAGTTTTTAGTTCCTTGTTGCTCACATCACTTTTATCTCCAACTGAAAGGGATATTGCTCGAGACTCAGTTCCCTGACCTTTCATTACACCGTTTATTCGAACAATCCGTTCCGTCCCACTTGGCACGTCACCTATATCCCACACATTTTTTTCAATACTCGGTTCTGGTTCTGATTTAATAAATTCAAAACCATACGGATACTCAACAACCAATCTAAGATTTGGAACCACTTCATCAGAATTTGAAGTAACAGCAACTTCGAGGTTGACTTCTTGTCCTGACGAAATTTCTTCTAATCCCTGCACTGTTAAACTAACAGGGGCTGTAGCTATAACAACAGAATACTCAGCTTCACATGTAAAAGATGCATTACTGTCGTCTATTGTGTACGTGAGTACGCTTTTTATTTTTGCTTCACTCTGTTCTTGTCCAAAAAGAATGGCACGCGCGGTACTGCGAACTTGCTCGCCCACGTTTATTGTCCCAATAAGGTCATTTGTCTTTCCGAGAGAATCAGAAGATCGCTCTGCATTTTTTGTTCCATCCGGATATACCATCTCAATATTGGTCGTATGCATTGGAACGGGGTTGTTGTTTTTAACCGTAACATCTAGAGTTAATTTTTTCCCACTGGCTATCGTGCGGGGTCCAGAAATAGCTATTGCAACATTATCACACGACACCTGATTCTTTCCCCCAAAGAGGAAATACCCCGCGAGCCCAGCTGCAAATATGAAGAAAGCCAAAGATGCTATGAAAACAACTTTTATAAAACGAGGTACCATACGATCACTCGCCTCCCCTTCTTCATACCTTCTTTTTCTAGCCTCTTCCTTAAATCGATTGTCACGAAGACGTATTAAATCTTCTTGGTCTCCCGTGTATACGTGTCCTTTATGGAGTTCTTCAAGGTACCGTTCGGAATTGGTAAGAATTTCTTTCTCTTCACGCACCTCATCCTCATCCACCCACGTCGACTGCACATCTTCATGTGTAATGTCATGAAGTTCATGTCGCTCTTTTTGTTTTAGCTCTTTGTTTCTAACGTAGAGACTTTTTTTCAGTCTCTCGACGCCACTGTCTTCTTCACTCATGGTATAAAAAGTATAGCACAGATAGAGCGCTACCTTGCCTCAGTCAGTGCATTATTCACGCGATGGAGAAGTATCCGTTCTTCCTTTTGAACAGCATCTAGGAGTGATTCTTGTATACCAATCTTCCCATCAAGCAAGGTTAGAAAAATGGGTTCAGTGAAGGGACGCTCGAGGTACCCGAGCACATCAAGAAGTCGAGCGACAGTGATAAGCTCAATGAAACGAGCTCGTTCACTTGAGTAAAGAGAAAGAGCTTTTTTACACTCCTCAAGCACATCAAACACGTACGGGAGTGGGTCTTCAATGGGAACAAGTGCTGGAACGAGACTAAGAACCTTCCTCATGTACACCCCCCTCTCTTTCGGCAACTCATCATCAACAATCTCTGCGGCTCCCGTTATTCTCCACCACTCTCTTCCTTTTACGAGTGTTATGTTTGATACGGTGCCAGTCTTTAAGGCGTACCTGTTTCTACTTTTCACCTCTCGCACTCCTTGACCGTGAGCATAGAGAAGCCCCTTTTCTCTCGTAAAGAGAGTGTACACCCTATTAGATTCTCCATGAGGGTATGCTCGGAGAATGTATGCGCGGGTCGTATGAAGTTCGTACATGAGTATTAGATTTTTTCTATGGCAAATGATACTGACGAATCTTCAAGTGTTAGCGTGCCTTCCCCTTCTACATCGGTAAAGGTCAGGGTGCGAACTCCAGCTACTCGAGTAAGTTCTGCTTGTACTTTTTCAAGCACGTCGCACACGCTCTTTTCCGCAGAAACAGTGAGTTTTATCCTATCTTCTGTTTGCAACGCTTTCTTCTTTCTTAACTCTTGAACTGCACGTATAAAGTCACGTACCATTCCCTCCTCTTTAAGTTCTTGGGTAAGAGTAGTATCAAGAATCACTTCTTCTCCCTGTGTACTATCAAAAACACATTCTTTCACATTTATCTCATCACAGAGTACGTCGAGAAGTTCTTGCTTTCCTTTGAGTCGATCTGTTTTAAGGGATATCTTTGCAAGTGGTTGGCGTACCTTAATGTTCTCTCGTTGACGAACCTCAAGTGCAATGGAAACGAGTCGACGCACCTCCTTCATATCTTCGATAAGCTCAGTATCGACGTCGCCATCAACTTCAGGCCAACTCTCAAGGTGAATGCTCCCCACTCTTCCCCCTCGAAGTCCGTGGCAAATACTCTCAGCTATGTAGGGCGTAATAGGGGCTATGAGTTTAGCGAGTGTAAGGAACACTTCATAAGAAGTTCCAAGCGCTTGCTCTTTATCCTTTTCGTCATCTGACTTAAAGCGATCACGAGAACGTCGTATGAACCATGTTGAAAGATCGGTTACAAACTCTCGTAATGCTCGAGCACTTCGTATAGTGTCATACGCATCCATGTACTCTGTCACTAACTTTGTTGTCTCACGTAATCTAGCCATGATCCACCTATCGAGCACTTGTATAGGCTCGCCCTTTCCAAATTCCACCCCTCGACTACCTGCGTTCATTTCATAAAACTTGAATGAATTCATGAGCATGTTGATGAAGCGATTGTGTGCTTCTCGGAGCTCTTCATCCTTAAAGGCAACATCTTCCGCGGTCATAACAACTGAACCGAGCATGTAGAAACGCATTGCATCAGCTCCGTAGAGGTCGATGTTAACGTAGGGGTCGGTATAGTTTTTCTTCGACTTACTTATCTTTGCACCATCTGCGGCAAGAAGTGTTCCTGTCGAGACACAGTTCTTAAAGCTCGGATTATCAAAGAGGAGCACTCCCATCGCATGCATGTAGTAAAACCATGTACGTGTTTGAGCTATGTACTCAACGATAAAATCACCGGGGTACCTATTTTTTACCGATTCAGTATTCTCAAACGGGTAGTGCTCTGAGGCAAACGGCATACTTCCCGATTCAACCCAACAGTCAACCACCTCGGGAGTTCGCACGAGGCGAGCACCATCTTCAGCCACGAGTTCTAGCGTGTCGATGTACGGTCGGTGAAGGTCAAACTCATACTCTTTATTGTGCGGGAGAGAGACAAAATCAACTTCTCGGTACTCTGCATTACCAATAAAATCTTCACCCTTTCCTCGTATCGCGATACACTCATCAACACTTGCGCCTTCTGCAACGCACGTTGCGAGCCAAACAGTGTACTCGTGTCCCACGACGAGAATCGTTTCGTTCGAATACGTTTTCTCAAGTTCGTAGAGAGCTTCACCTATGCGACGTTTCACTTCAAGGAGTGTCTCTCCTGTTCCGCATCCTTTAGTAAACCGGTCTCTGTAGGTTGGACATGCTTTGGTAAGTTCTGACACGGGCTTTCCGTTTAGATCGCCGAGCTGCCACTCTTTAAACCTATCTTCAACCACTATATCGTCTTTACTATACCCGATACGTGAAGCAATACGCTCTGCCGTGAGTTTCGTGCGGAGGAGTGGACTTGTGAGTATCTTCGTAATACCCATCTTCTTCAATTCTTCAGCAACTTTTTCTACCTGCTCTTCGCCTTTCTTTGTAAGACCGTGTGAGTTTAAAGGAAGTGAGCTGATAATGTGTTCAACATTACTCTCGGATTCACCGTGACGAATGAAAATGTACTTGTTTAGAGACTTCTTTGTCCTTTCTCGAAGCTCTTTACGTGAACCAATGACCGTTATCTCTCCCGTCTTTTCGTGTTTCCAAATAGGAAGTGGGCTTGCCCAGAAACGGTTGCGCGAAATGGTCCAATCTGGCGCTGACTCGACGATGTTTTTGAAACGACCGTGCTTAAGATGATCGGGGTACCAAGCGATTTCTTCGTTTGCTTCAAGAAGTCGCTTCTTCACCGACTGAATGTCGATAAACCAACTCGTGAGCGCATTATAGATAAGTGGCGTGTCACAGCGGTAGCAGTGTGGGTATGAGTGCGTGTAGTTGTGTTTATTGAAAAGTAGTCCCCTCTTCTCCAAGTCTTCAATGACGTACTTACCTCCCTTCTTGTAGTACATACCCTGCAACTCTTTTGGCGCATCGCTATTGTATGTACCTGTAGCATCAAGAAGTGGAATGGTAGGAAGCTTGTGGGAGAGGCCGAGTGTAAAGTCATCTTCTCCGTACATGGGCGCTACGTGCACAACGCCTGTACCGTCTTCCGTCGTCACAAAGTCTGCCGAAAGCACAGTCCACGACTTTTCGTTGTTTGCTGTTTTAGCTTTCTCTATCTCATAGAGAGGTTC
>CAYWWH010000018.1:0-8227 GCA_964462155.1 uncultured Candidatus Saccharibacteria bacterium
AGACGAAGTGACCGTTGGATCAGAAACGTTACCGAGTGGTATACAGTTGTATGACGACGTCGATGGTTCTCCATACTGTGTCGTTGTCTACAAAGGTGAAATAACACACGTACAGGGTCTCTGTACTGACTCTATGAATTTGGGGAATACTACAAGCTCTCCACAACCACAAGAAGAACCTGCCCCAACTCAACAAGACACTCCACTTCAAACTGAACCTGCACCAGAGCCCCTCGAAGAGGGAGCAATAGAGGAAACCCAAGAACCAGAGCCACTCCCGAGTGAAGAGTTAGTAGGAGAGGAAAGTCCAAGCACCGAGCTCTCAAACACTGAGACTGTGGAGACACAGGTATAGTGTTTCCCTTGAAATAGTATCTAGCGCGTGTCTTTAAGGAAAAGTGTTGTAAACATTCCTGAAGAAACTACTACAGCAAGAACTATCCAAAGGTACTCCATGGACGTAACAAAGAGTAGTGCGCTTGCGAAAAGTGGACCAACTATGTAGGCAAAAGGTCGAAGCATTCTAAAGATACTTAAAATGGAAACTTCACTCACTTGAATCTGTTTAAAGAAGTATGTTTCTGACATGCTCTCTATGAGCGCTGCTCCGATGCGTGTACTAAAAAGGAGCGCTCCCCAGAGGACTATGTTGTTAGAGTGAATAAAAAATAGCGAAAAGGTAGATACTGCGGTAACACAAAAGCCCACAAAAAGTAGCTCTTTCTCACCGAGAAATCTATCTGCAAGAACTCCTGCAGGGAACTCGATAATAATGTATGGAAGTATCATGATAAAAAGGAGAACACCTATCTGAGACCATGAAAACCCTATGTACTTGTGTAGGTAGATGGGGAGGTACACAACCATCCATGAGAAAAAGAAGCGAAGTAAAAACTGAGCATAGGATATGTTGAGTATGTTTCTGTTTGTCTTAAGGGTGGTAAACATTTTTGAAACAGAAAAGAGTTCATAGGTAGGATCGCTGAAATCTTTAAATGCATGGAGGAGAAGAAATATGGTTGGAATAAGGTAGAGAGCACTCGTCACGTACACAAGGTTGTAGTTGAGAGAATCACCTATAAGGAAGCCAGAAATAACAGGAGCAAAGAGAGATGCTATCATCGACATTGTTAAGAATATTCCTCTAAAGAAACCAACGGTTTCAGTCTCCTCAGATAAATTTTCAAGAAAAATGTCAAAACAAAAAAGTGTCATCACAACAACGGTGCCCTGGATGACAAAGCTTGTGTAGAGAAGGATAGGGGCACTTAAGAATGCTAAACCAAGTGAGGTAACAAAATCGATGAGAATTGTTACGAGAGCAACTTTGTAGGCACCAAATCTTTGTAGTAATCGAGAAATACTGAGGAGAGCTAGAACTGTGAAGAGGGAAGAAAGAGCGATGATAAACCCAACGGTTTTACTTGAAAGGTACTGTTCGAGGAAACTCGAATGTATGAAGTGGGTGGCAAAAAAATGAAACGCATGGAGGAGAGTCATCACATATAACCAACCGAAAATACCGGTTTTGTGTAGTCTCCTGAGGATGTGTTCCATAGTTGAGCTTATGAAATAGATACTTTTTACGTCGTGAAGGAAGATTCTGTGAGCCGAATAAGGATACTGCAAGGAGTATTTTATGAAGCGCAACGAAGAAAAGTATCAATTCCGTGAGTTTTACTATAGACCCAGTACTACTGGTATGACAATAGGTCTTTTATTTGTTTTCTGGAGGAGGAAGCGTCCCACTTGTTCGGCTATGTTTTGCTTAACGTACTCAAAGTTTATCGGGTTAGCGTTTTTTGTAGTATCAACAATCGCTTTCTTTACAATGACACGGGCTTCACCGAGTAGTTCTTGGCTCTCGCGCAAGTACACGAATCCTCGAGATATGATATCAGGTGATTTTCTCAACTCTCCCGTTCGTGCGTTTACTGTTGCGATGATTACAAACATACCGTCTTGTGCAAGCGTCTTCCTGTCACGTATGACAACGTCTTGTACATCGCCAACTGAAAGGCCGTCTACCATCATGATAGAGTTTGGTGCTTTCATGGGAAGTATTTTCATTTCTTTTCCTTCAATGATGTCTATGATGGTACCGTTATCTGGGACAACGATGTTTTCTTTCGGGAATCCCGCATCAATGTTTGCTTGAGCATGACAGCGAAGCATAGAGTGAAAACCGTACCCTGGCATGAAGAACGTTGGGTGCACCTGCTCTCGAATCCACACGAGTTCACCCGTGTTTCCGTGTCCAGTTGAGTGTACGTCGCTCGCACGGTAGTGAATGATACGTACGCCGTGTCTATAGAGATTGTCTTTCAGTTTTTGTACAGAGAGTTCGTTGCCGGGAATAATAGAACTTGAAAGGACTATAGTGTCTCGGTCGTTAAGTACTATTGAACGGTGCTTCTTGGTTGCTATACGCATGAGTGCAGCGAACTCCTCACCTTGCGCACCTGTTGCAAGTATGACGATGCGTTCTGCTGGATAGTCTCCTATCTCTTCTGCGGATATGAACGTATCAGGACGTACTTCAAGTCGCTTTGCGAGTTTTGCAATTTCAATGTTTGTTTTAATAGAACGACCTTCGGCGACCACTTTCTTATTCAGTTTTTCACAAACCGTAATAATGTGTATCAAACGTTCAAACTGACTCGCGAATGTTCCTATGACGAGGCGACCTTGCACCGTGCGTATGATTTCTTCGAGTGTTCTATGGACAACAGACTCCGGAATAGAGAAACCAGTCTTCTCGGCATTCGTGCTGTCAGCATATAGGAAAATGTTATGACCTTTACCAACTCCTGCCCATACCTTTTTCTCCCTGTCACTCGGAATACCGTCTTCATGGTCGAGCTTCAGGTCGCCCGAAATAACTATGTTTCCATACTTTGTTTCTATAATGATTCCGCAAGAATCGGAGATGGAGTGAGTGACAGGGAAGAAACGGACAACCGTTTTTCCAAGTGTCGCTTTTGAAATTCTATCAACGGTAATGATTTCAGGTTTTGGAAGGTGAGGGAACTCTTCTTGTCGTTTCTTGATCATGAGTCCTGTCACTTCAGCACAGTACACAGGAGGGTTGTTGAGTCGCTCAAGGATGTAGGGAAGTCCTCCTATATGATCGAGGTGACCGTGGGTTATGAGGATAGCGCGCACCTTCTCCTTTCTCTCTTCAAGGTAGCGGGTATTTGGAAGGATGTAATCTATTCCTGGGGACTCTTCATCAGAGACAAATTGGAATCCTGCATCGCACACAATAATATCGTCAGGAGTTTCTACCATGACCATGTTTTTACCCACCTCTTCGACACCTCCAAGTGGGATGATGCGAACTCCGTTCTCTGGAACAGGTGGGATGTATACTTCAGGTTTTTTAGCAGGGAGGTTGATGTGTTGCGTGTTAGCAGGGAGACGTGAGGGGCGTTTTGTGAGTGTGCGGTTGAGGGGTTTTGTTATCGTGCGCTTCTTGCTGATTTGCTTCACAACCTTTTTCTTAGGTCCTCCAGCAAGTACTCCTCGAGCAACAAAAGGTTTCGACCTTCGTTGGGGACGAGTATCGGTTTGGTTTTGTGAGTTCGATGTTTTTACACCACTTCCTTCTTGCGAGGGCTGAGGTGCAGTATGTAGTGTCCGTATAGGTGAGCGTCGTCTACCATTTCCTTGTGAAGCAAAAGGAGTTCGCCTTCTCGGATTATCTTGTGGCATGGTTATTCTATTATATGGTTATATCTTTAATAAATACGTAAACAGATAGTCAATGCGCATTAGCTTAGCATTGCAACGTTTATTTGTAGTGTGCTTCCCGAACACTGTACTGTTGTGTTGAGTGTAAAGGAGTAGCCTTACCGTGAGTATAGCATAGACCAAGACTAATGCAAAAAGTATAAAAAAAGTTTTCTTTCATGTTGTGTGTATATCCTCCGTCCCTTTTATCTCTAAAGATTGATATACTTACTCTGTAGTAGTATCCATTATCCACTAGTAGAATTTATATATGAGTATTCGTGTAGCTATAAATGGTTTCGGTCGTATAGGGCGTGCGTTCATGCGAGCAGTTGAACATAATCCTGATATAGAGGTCGTTGCAATAAATGACCTTTCGTCTGTTGAGAACCTTGCGTACCTTTTGAAGTATGACAGTGCGTACGGAAAAGCCTCATTTCCCGTTGGGACAAGAAAGGATGACTGGAGAACACATCTTACTGTAAATAATAGAGACATCTTTGTATATAAAGAAAAAGAACCCTCTGCTCTTCCGTGGAAAGATTTAGGAATCGATGTCGTTGTCGAGGCAACAGGAGCTTTCAATGACTACACAAAAGCGAAGAAACACATAGACGCCGGTGCAAAGAGGGTGGTGATTACAGCTCCCGCAAAGGGCGACCCGAGCGCTGCGGGTATAAAAGGGGTTACTGCTCTCATGGGTATCAATGATGACCTCCTTCGAGATTGTGACATAAGTTCAAACGGATCGTGTACTACGAATGCAGCGTCACCGATCATTGAAATACTGCACGAGACGATTGGGATAGAAAAGGCGATGCTCAATACCATACATGCATACACCGCGACGCAGGCAATCGTTGATGTGCCTGATGAGAAAGAGTGGCGTCGTGGAAGAGCGGGAGCGCAAAACATTGTTCCAAGCTCAACGGGAGCAGCGACGGCGGTTACAGAGGTTATCACTGACCTTAAGGGTAAGTTTGATGGGATAGCAATGCGCGTACCGGTCATATCTGGATCAGTTGCAGATGTGACGTTTATCTCTAAACGCCCTACCTCTGTTGAAGAAGTGAACGGCATCTTACGTCTTGCTGCCGAGGATGAACGTTGGAAACCAGTCTTTTCCGTATCTGATGAAGAGCTTGTCTCAAGCGACATACTGGGAGCTCAGTTTGCGAGTATTGCTGATTTAAGCATGACTCGCGTTGTTGACGGTACACTCGTAAAAGTATGTGCGTGGTACGACAATGAAATGGGGTACACGTATGCTCTCGTACACCACGTCCTTAAGACCGGTCGTTTTGCACAAGGCAACTAGGTGTATGAAAATTGTACTTGCGAGTGACCACGCTGGCTTTGAAAGAAAAGAGGAACTAAAAGCGTTCCTTACTGAGAGAGGTGAGTATGATGTTGTAGATGTAGGTGCTTTTACGTACGATGAACAGGATGATTATCCAGATTATATTGCGCAAGCCGCAGAACTAGTCTCGAAAGAACCCGATACAACTCGAGGAATTATTCTCGGAGGATCAGGGCAGGGTGAAGCTGTTGTGGCAAACAGGTTTCCTCACGTGCGAGCTGTCGTCTATGTAGGGGAACCAAATGGGTCAAGTGAAAGGACTCTACTTCGTCTAACACGAGAGCACAATGACGCAAACGTCCTATCACTTGGAGCACGATGTATTTCACAAAATGATTTTCAAAGCATAGTAACGGAGTGGCTCTTGACTCCGTTTAGTGGTGACGAGAGACATGTTCGAAGAATTGAAAAAATTGAAACACGTACAGGAAAGAGGTGTCTATGAAAACACAACATATAATTCCAGCAATAATTCCAGATTCACTCACACATCTTCAGAGTCGACTTAAAGATGTTGAAGGTGTCGTGGGTAGAGTTCAGATAGATGTTATGAACGGCACGTATGCTCCGACGTCGAGTTGGCCGTATGCGGGAGTAGAGCGTGAAGCGTTTGAAGCTATTCGAAGAGAGGATCAAGGTCTCCCTTACTGGCAAGAGTTTGATTTTGAAATCGACCTTCTTCTTGAAAAACCAGAAGAGCATGTAGCTGAGTGGGCACTTGCTGGCGCTCAGTGTCTCATCGTGCATGTTGAGAGTACGAAAGAAATGGAAAAGATTTTTGCTGAGTGCCAAGAGCGACGTATGGAGATTGCGCTTGCGATAAAACCATCGACATCGATAGAGCTACTTGCCCCATACATTGAACGCGCACTTTTTGTTCAGGTAATGGGAAGCGATAGGATAGGGTACCATGGTGAGCGGTTAGATGAGAGAGTGTTTCATATGATCCAGTCTATTCGTAGCCGTTGGCCGAATGTTGAAGTGGGGGTAGATATTGGTGTTTCTGAAGAGACGCTCCCTACGCTTTGCGAAGCGGGGGCAACTCGTTTTGCCGCCGGTTCCGCTGTGTTTAACTATAGTACCCCAGCAGGCGCCATTTCACACCTTGAGAGTATTGTTCGAAGTAACCTCAAAAATGGGAGTGTCAAAGAGTAAAAACGTACCATGCTTACAGAAACAGATTTAACACACCTTTATAGACAGGCAAATGAAGCACGTCGACTGGTGCTCTCAATGCTTAGCGAAGCAGGGAGCGGACATACAGCAAGTTCACTTGGTTTAGCTGATGTGTTTTCGGCGTTCTACTTTTACATCCTTGCTCATAAACCGAGCGATCCGTCTTGGGAAGATAGAGATAGATTGATTGTAAGCAATGGTCACATAGCACCACTTCAGTATGCAATGATGGCACTCTCGGGGTACTTTCCTCTTGAAGAACTCATAACATTACGAAAAATTGGTTCTCGACTTCAGGGACATCCTGAACGGAAACACTTGCAAGGTCTTGAAACAACGAGTGGGCCACTCGGAGAAGGTCTCTCTCAAGCGATAGGCGTAGCTCTTGCTGCTCGCATGGATAAGAAAGAGTACCATACGTACTGCATCATGTCTGACGGCGAACATCAGTGTGGCAGTGTCTGGGAAGCAATTATGTTTGCTGGGAATAGAAAACTCTCAAATGTAACAGCGATAGTTGATAGAAATGGTATACAAATAAGTGGTGCTACTGAAGAAGTGATGCCACTTGAACCTCTTCGAGATAAGTATGAGTCGTTTGGATGGAACGTACTCATTATCGATGGTCATGATATAGAGGTTTTTTGCGAAGCTATTGTTCACGCACGTGAGGAAAAAGAGAAACCAACGGTACTCCTTGCAACGACCATACCAGGGAAAGGGGTTCCTTCTATTGAAGGAGACTATACCTGGCATGGAAAAGTGCCGACCTGTGAGGAGGCAGAGCGATGGGGAAAAGAATTGGTGGAAACAGAGCAGGCGTTATAAATAATTATATGGTACACACAGAAGCACACCTTATTGAGAATCTCTTTGAAGAAGACTACATACAGCATATCCCTGTGCGGGATGCTTTACGTGATGCGCTCCTTGAAATTGCTGAAAATGATGAACGCATTGTCGTACTCTGTGCTGATGTACGTGACTCGGTGCGGGTAAAAGAGTTTTCAGAACAGTACCCAAGTCGCTACATTGAAGTTGGAGTGGCAGAACAAAATATGGCAGGTATTGCAGCGGGGTTAGCAGAAGCAGGGAAGATACCGTTTATTGTTGCGTATGCAGTTTTTAGTCCGGGAAGGAATTGGGAACAAGTTCGTACACTCATCGCGCTCAGTAATACTCCTGTCAAAATCATGGGAATGCATGCAGGTGTTACGGTAGGAGAGGATGGTGCTACGCACCAAGCTCTTGAAGATATCACCTTGATGCGAGTACTACCGAACATGTCGATAGTCGTCCCCAGTGACGTCGTAGAGGCCAAGAAGGCCATTCTAGAATCTGTTTCAAACAATGTTCCCACCTACATTCGTTTTTCGCGTCATGCGAGTCCTGTTTTTACTACAGTGCAAACACCATTTGAAAGAGGTAGAGCAGAGTACGTGTGGCGCAGTACTTCTCCTCAGGTAACACTTCTTGGTGCTGGGCACGTACTGTATGAAGCACTTCAAGCAGCTCGAGAGCTAGAAGGTAAGGGGATAGGTTCAAGTGTTTTAAACCTGCATTCAATCAAACCAATGGATATTCCACGAGTACTTGAGGCTGTTCGAGATGCTCGAGCAGTTGTAACAATAGAGGATCACCAGATTTTAGGAGGGCTTGGAGGGACGGTGGCAGAAGTGCTCACACAAAACATCCCAGTACCACAAGAGATGGTTGCTGTGCATGATAAGTTTGGACAATCAGGAAAACCTGAAGAATTGCTCGCACACTATGGGTTAACAAGAGAGGGAATAGTACGTGCAGCGTTGCGCGCCATCGAAAGAAAGTAGTAAAAATATTATACCACACTTTTTACAAAATAAAGGGGTCAGACCCCTTTTCTGAAAAACGAGTTTCGTGTGTATAATTGGGTTTTAAAAAACGGGATGTAGTACAGTGGTAGTATGCGCCCATGGGGTG
>CAYWWH010000018.1:8327-14281 GCA_964462155.1 uncultured Candidatus Saccharibacteria bacterium
CGGGATGTAGTACAGTGGTAGTATGCGCCCATGGGGTGGGTGTGACCCGAGTTCGATTCTCGGCATCCCGACATGTACAGTACAAATACAAAAAAGTCTTTCCCTGTATACCGTATAGTGTTCTTACTCTGTGTTGTTGGTTTAGGTATATATATATTGTATGCGAACAAAGGAGGGAATGAAGAAGTGAATCAGGAATTCACGCTTTTACCACCCTCGCCCCTTGATTCCGCCTATGAGATTGAAGGAGAGACAGTGCTTTTAACTCAAGGAAAAGGTAGTGGAGAGCGTGCTACTGTTGAGATTATTGAGAATCCTATCTATGGAGATATAAACAGTGACGGAGAAGATGATGTAAGCATCCTTCTTTCCCGCACGCTTGATGGAAGTACTGAAAAGTACATCACTGTCGCAGTGCGGTACAGTGGAGGATACTTAGGTCTAAACGCGCTCACCCTTTCACCTCTTCCAATTGAGACTGTTGCCATTAAAGATGAGCTTGTTATTGTTACACACCGAGAATCTGATTCATATGTGTACGAATATTTTGTACTGCGAGGCGCAACGCTCGAACGAGTCGGATTAGAAGAGAGAGAGGAAATGCTCCGTGGTATATATACACTAAGAGACGACGCACTCTACATAGCTCTTTGTTCAGGAGTTGAATACGTGGTAGACCCAGGTTCTCAAGCATTAGCAGCTCTACGAGCAATATATCTAGAACGTGAGAGAACTTCCATGCTCAAGGAAGGTGGAGTCTACATGCTTTTTGCTGGAATTATCGGTTCACCAAAAGGGGTGGATTCTCAAAACATAGGCACAAGTACTGAAGCGGTTTCGGAAAGTGGTAGTGGAGTATACATTTCCTCGATTTTAACCACACCACAAAACGGTTCATGCCCAATCGAACCTAAATATGAAGAACAAAAACAAGAATCTGCGTCAACTACACCACTTACTGAGACGAGTTGACAAGGAGCTCTCCCCACGACCTTTTATTTAAGCGGTTTTTTTTAAAAATGCTTTGTGCTATAGTACGAGCACATTTTTCTTACTGCAGATTTCTGCAACAAGAAGAAGAAATGAGTACCGTCAAAAATGGCGTAGTAAAGAGACGTGCACAGTATGGAAGGAGGAATACACATAGCCCTAAAAGCAGAAGAGATAGGACACCTTTTTGGTTTGCCTATTACAAATACCATGATCATGGGTTGGATTGTTATGGCTGTCCTCATAGGTACTGGGGTTTTCATGAGTCGTCACATCACGAAGATTCCAAGCAAAGCTCAAACCTTTTTCGAGACACTCTTTTCCTTTTTACTTGATTATCTTGAAGAAGTACTCGAATCTCGCGAACTCGCAAAACGCTTCTTTCCACTCATCACAACGCTTTTCATGTTTATCCTCCTTGGAAACTGGTTTGCACTTGTCCCAGGGATAGGTTCACTTTACATCGAAGCGCCTACCCATGTTGAAGCAAGTGAAGAAATGGAAACACAGCATGGTGAAGAAGAAAAAAGTACACACGCAACCCAAGCACAACCTCACGAAGCAGAGACACATCATATAGCGCTTCTCCATCCAATCTCCGTCGATCTTAACGTAACCCTTGCACTCGCCATCATTGCTTTTTTTGTCATTGAGATATCGGGCATCATATACCTTGGAGCACTTCGCTATATAGGGAAGTTTATAAACTTTCACTCGTTCATCGGCTTCTTGGTGGGTATCATTGAGCTCCTCTCCGAGATTGCGCGTATTATCTCTTTCTCTTTCCGTCTCTTTGGAAACATGTTTGCAGGTAAGACGCTCATTATTGTAGCGATGGCGTTTATCCCTCTTGTTGTACCTGTTCCACTTATGGTGTATGAAGTCTTTGTTGGCTTCATACAGGCATCCATTTTTTCACTCTTGACCCTTTTCTTTGTGAAGTTAGCTATAAGTGAAGCGGCACATTAGGGATTACTTCCACACAAGCTTCGATTAATTCGGATCTTGTGTGGGCGTAGTTACACGCTCAATAGGACTTACGAAAACGGCGCATTTCTGCGTTGCACTGCACAAAATGTCATTCGCAGTACCTCAAGTACAGCTCATTCCATTTTGCTTGTGCGCCTTGAACTGCATCCGTTTGTGTAAATCCTAAATTATAAATAACATAAATATTGTATGGGAGAACTAGAAGCAATGAAGACTTTAGCCATGGCACTCGTTGTCGGAGTGGGAGTTTTCGGTCCAGCTCTTGGAATTGGAAAGCTTGTTGGTAAAGCACTTGAAGCAATTGGACGCAATCCAGATGCATCAGGAAAAATTCAAACCACGATGTTCATCGGTATCGCTTTTACAGAGGCGCTCGCTATTTTTGCACTCGTCGTTGGGTTCATTATCAAATTTACCTAATCCAGTAGCACTCTATGGAGCAACTTATAAGTACATTTGGAATAGACTGGAAAGTGCTCATCGTTCAGATGATTAACTTCGGTTTACTCCTCATCATTTTGCGTGCCTTCTTGTATCGGCCGTTTGTTGCACTCATAGAGTCACGGCGGGCACAGATTATTCAGGGAGTCGCTGACGCAGAGCGTGCAGGGACTGCTCTACGAGAAGCGGATGCAAAAAAGACAGATATCCTCGCACAAGCATCTCTCGAGGCTGAAAAAATACTCTCTCACGCGCGTGAGGCGGGGAAGAATAAGGAAGCAGCCCTCTTGAAAGAAGCTGAGCAAAAGTATGAGCGTACACTTGTTGAAGCTCGCATGAAGAGTGAGGAGATAAAACGAACAGCACTCGAGGAGAGTAAGGAAGATATTGCCCGCCTCATTGTCCTTGGTGTTGAAAAGACACTCAGAAACAACTCATAAAACATCATGAAAGCGCGTTACTATGCAGAAGCACTCTTTGAAGCATCACGAGGAAAACGTGAGGAGGATCTCGATGTACTTGTGCAACGTATCACAGCACTTCTTGAGGAACGTGGGCATCGAGCACTCTTACCTGCAATAGTAAGAGAGCTTGAAAAATTATCAATTACGCGAGGATCTAAAGAAGAGCTCGTACTTCGGGTAGCAAAGGAGTCCGACGTCGAAGCTTTTATGGTCCACATAGAAAAAGATATACAAACATTAGAAGCACAAGCGTACACAAAAAAGATCTGTATCGATGACACAATCATTGGTGGGTACGAACTTCGTCTAAGAGGAGTGAGTATCGACAGGACCTACAAGCGAAGTCTTCTTCTCATGTATACCAATTTACTTACTAACAACGTATAAGCAGTATGACCACAACGATCGTAGAGAAACTACGCAAACAACTAGAGTCTTTTGAGACAAGTGCCCTCCCTGAAGGAATTGGGAGAGTGGTTGCAGTTGGAGATGGTGTTGCCGAAATAGACGGCCTCCCACATGCGCTCATGGCAGAAATGCTTGAGTTCGATACTTCAAGTTCGCAGACCCTTGAGGAGACCATTACAGATAATGAACGTGTGTACGGAATGGTACTCAATCTTGAGGAGCACGCGGTTCGCGTCGTTGTGCTTGGGGATACGCGCAAGGTGAAAGAGGGAATGACCGTCCGTTCAACAGGGAAAGTACTTTCGGTACCTGTCGGCGAATCACTTATAGGTCGCGTGGTCAATGCTCTCGGTGAACCAATCGATGGTAAGGGCCCTATCGACACGAAAGAAACACTTCCCATAGAACGCCCAGCACACCCCGTCATTGAACGAGCTTCTGTTAAAACTCCTTTGCACACCGGTCTTAAAGCGATTGATTCAATGATTCCAATCGGACGAGGACAGCGAGAACTCATTATCGGTGATCGCTACACAGGAAAGACAACCATCGCAATAGACACTATTTTAAATCAAATTAACGAACCAGCAGAAACACGTCCGATCTGTATCTACGTAGCTATCGGTCAGAAAGAATCAAAGACCGCGCGCATCGTAGCTAAGCTTAAAGAGATGGGAGCAATGGACTTCACAATCGTCGTCGATGCTCCAGCAAGTGATCCCGCTGCCCTCCAGTTCTTAGCACCGTACTCAGGGGTCACTATGGGTGAGTACTTTATGGAGAAAGGGAAAGATGTGCTCATTATTTACGATGATCTTTCAAAACAGTCTGTCGCATACCGTGAAGTTTCACTCCTCTTGCGTCGCCCGCCAGGACGTGAAGCGTTCCCCGGAGATATTTTCTACCTTCACTCACGACTTTTGGAGCGATCGGCAAAACTTTCAAAAGAGCTTGGTGGTGGTTCTATTACGGCACTTCCTATAATTGAAACGCAAGAAGGAGATGTGTCTGCATACATTCCAACAAACGTAATCTCCATTACCGACGGGCAGATATTCCTAGAGACAGACCTCTTTAACAAGGGTGTTCGTCCAGCTATTAACGTCGGTCTTTCAGTGTCTCGAGTCGGTAGTTCAGCACAGACGAAAGCCATGAAATCAGTTGCCGGTAAGATGCGTATTGAACTTGCACAGTACCGAGAACTCGAAGCGTTTGCTCAGTTTGCTGGAGACCTTGATGATGACACTAAGAGACGTCTCAATAAAGGGGCTCGTCTTGTTGAGGTTTTAAAACAACCTCACTCGATGCCACTTTCGATTGGTAAGCAAGTTTCTATCATCGTTGCCGCTAATGAGGGATTCTTTGATAAGGTCCCTGTTGAAAAAACAGCATCAACTTCGGAGAGTCTTCTTACCTACCTTGAAGGTCAGCACGGAAGTGTTCTTGAAACGATACGTGCGAGTGGGGAATTGAGTGAAGAAACAAAGACGAAGCTCAAGAACGCGTTCGAGCAGTTTACAAACGCTCACCCTGATATGTTCACAGCTTAACCACCATGTCACTTAAGGATGTAAAGCAAAAGATTAGAGCTATTACCAAAATCCATCAGGTCACAAAAGCCATGGAAGCGGTTTCAGCAGTAAAGATGCGACGAAGCCAAGCTGTTGCTATCGAGATGCGTCCTTTTGCTCTTCATGCAATAGGTATCTTGCGTCGTCTTACACAACTTGGCGCTACGAAAGGTCATGCTCTTGTTAAGTCACGAGATAATCCCAAACGCATTCTTCTTGTTGTTATTACGAGTGATAGAGGGCTTGCTGGGTCGCTCAATACGTACGTCCTCAAAGCTGCGCATGACCATATAGTGGAGAAAGGATGGAGTAAGGATAACGTTGCTATTTTAGCAATAGGGAAAAAGAGTTACGAATACTTTTCAAAACGCGGATTTGAAATAGTTGATAGACTTGAGCGTTGGGGAGAGGGTGTTTCGATGGGAGATCCAAACAGTCTTGCTGAGACTCTTATAAAAGAGTATACAAATGGTGTATATGATAGGGTTAAGATAGTGTACTCAAATTTTGAATCTACCTTTAGTCAAAAACCAGTTGTTCGTCGTCTCCTTCCCATTTCTTTCGCAGCAGTTGAGGAGGTTATCGATGGTATTGTCCCAGCTCGAGGTAAGTACAGTGAGCTTCGAGGATCTACAAACGGTAACGCAAAACTTGAGTACACCTTCGAACCAGATGCTCGCACGGTTCTCGACAATCTTTTGCCCTATCTTATAGGAGTACTTCTCTACCATGCAGTACTTCAGGCGAACGCAAGTGAGCATAGTGCTCGTATGGTTGCGATGAAGAGTGCAAGTGATAGGGCACGAGATCTTACCAAAGAGCTTACACTTGTGTATAACAAAGAGCGACAAACAAGTATTACCGCCGAAGTTTCTGAAATCACAAGTGGTATAGAGGCAATGCGGTAACAGGATTTATTTAATAAATTATTAATACTAATAGCAATACCATAAAGTATGAAAGGCACAATCTCACAAGTCATTGGAACAGTAGTCGACGTCGAATTCAAAGACAGTCTTCCTTCTATTCGTAACGCACTTCACGTTCGTAACCCAGAGCGAGAAGGAGAAATGATGACACTCGAAGTCGC
>CAYWWH010000018.1:14381-17204 GCA_964462155.1 uncultured Candidatus Saccharibacteria bacterium
GACCTCCTCGTGCCTTTCATTAAAGGAGGTAAGGTGGGACTCTTTGGTGGAGCGGGGGTAGGTAAAACAGTACTCATTCAAGAGCTCATACGTAATATTGCAGCTGAACACGGAGGGTACTCGTGCTTTGCTGGAGTTGGTGAGCGTGTTCGTGAAGGTAATGATCTCTACCACGAAATGAAAGATTCAGGAGTTCTCGATAAGACAGCGCTCGTCTTCGGGCAGATGAATGAGGTTCCAGGAGCTCGTGCTCGCGTAGCACTCACGGGTCTTACCCTTGCTGAGTACTACAGAGATACGTTAGGGAAAGACGTCCTCTTTTTCATGGATAACGTATTTCGCTTTACTCAAGCTGGATCTGAGGTGTCAGCTCTTCTAGGACGTGTACCAAGTGCAGTGGGATATCAGCCAACACTTGCTGAAGAAATGGGTCAGCTTCAAGAGCGCATTACCTCAACAAACAAAGGATCAATTACTTCCGTGCAAGCTGTATACGTTCCTGCTGACGACCTTACTGACCCAGCTCCAGCAACGACGTTCTCTCACCTTGATTCTACTGTGGTTCTTTCACGAGAAATGGCAGCACTAGCTATCTACCCCGCAGTTGATCCGCTCGCATCATCTTCAACCGCTCTTGACCCAACGATAATTGGTGAAGAACACTACTTTGTTGCAAATGAGGTGAAGAGAATACTTCAACGCTATAAAGATTTGCAGGACATTATCGCCATCCTCGGAACAGAAGAACTCTCAGACACTGACAAACTCCTCGTTAACCGGGCTCGAAGAATACAGAAATTCCTTTCACAACCGTTCTTTGTAGGTGAAGTGTTCACTGGAACGAAAGGTGCGTACGTATCTCTTGAAGACACGATACGTTCCTTTAAGGAAATCGTTGAAGGAAAGTGTGATGATATACCTGAGAATGCGTTTTACATGAAGGGTAATATCGATGCAGTTCGTACTTAACCATCATGCAAGTCAATATTGTTAAAGTTAATGGAATCTTTTGGAACGGAGAGGCACACTCGGTTACTGCTCCAGGTGCTGAAGGAGAACTTACGGTTTTACCGAACCACGTGCCTTTGGTAACAGCACTCAATCATGGACGACTTGTTGTAAAGAGAGATGGAAAAGAAGTGTTTACGCACGTTGTAGATGGTGGGGTACTTGAGGTGACGGGGAAGAATGTCACTGTACTTTTGTAGAGTATAGGGACTTACGGAAACGGCGCATTTCTTCGTTGCACTGCGCAAAATACTCCTCACCGTACCATAAGTACGCCTCGTAGTATTTTGCTTGTGCGCCTCGAACTGCATCCGTTTGCGTAAGTCCTTAAAAAGAGGTTGTGTAGTTTCTTACATACTGTGCTACACTAAAAATCAAACCTAAATAAAAAAAATATGTCACTCAAAAATTTTCTCATTAAAAAAGCTGCAGAACGACAGCTTAAAAATATGCCAAAGGAGCAACAGGAGATGATTATGAAACTCCTCGAAAATAACCCTGACCTCTTTATGAAGATGTCAAAGGAGGTTGAACACAAAATAAAGAAAGAGGGGAAAGATCAAATGCTCGCCATGATGGAGGTTGGTAAAAAGTACCAAAAGGAATTACGAGAAGCCCTCGAAGCATAAAAAAACGGGGACTGTCACGTTTATTTCTTAAAATCTATGGTATAACAATATTATTATACCATAAATTTATAAAAATAAACGTGACAGTCCCCATAAATTTAAATTAATAACGAAACAGTATTATGAGTCTAAGTATAGGTATTGTCGGTCTCCCGAATGTAGGTAAGTCTACGCTCTTTAATGCTCTCACTGAGAAGGCAGTTCCTGCGGAAAACTTTCCATTTTGTACTATCGACCCATCAGTTGGTGTTGTTGCTGTACCTGACGCTCGCTTAGATAGACTAAGTGCAATGAGTGCATCCAAGAAAACGATACCCGCTATCGTCGAGTTTGTTGACATTGCAGGACTCGTGAAAGGTGCGAGTGCAGGAGAAGGGCTTGGAAATAAGTTTTTAAGTAATATCCGCGAAACGAATGCCATAGCTGAAGTTGTTCGTATTTTTGACGACACCAATATTACCCATGTTCACGGAGCAGTAGATCCACTCAGTGATATTGAGGTCATTAACCTTGAGCTTATTCTCGCGGATTTACAGACAGTTACTAAACGATTAGGAGGGTTAGAACGAGATGTGAAGCGTGGGGAAAAGACAGCGATACAAGAAAAGGAGGTGCTCGAACGAGCTGTGCAAGTTCTTGAGGCAGGAAAGCTTCTTACTGGAAGTGTTTCTGAGGAAGACACTACCACACTCCGTCTCCTTGGACTCATTACTATAAAGCCGATACTCTACGTGCTCAATAAAAAGGCAGGCGGGTATAATTTTGACGAACAAAATGATGAGCGGTGGCATGCACTTATGAATTTCTTTACAGAGACTGGGGCACACTATGTGTGTGTTGATGCTAACGTAGAGAGTGAACTCAATGAACTCGCGCATGAGGATAGGGATATGTTTCGACAAGAGTACGGGGTTTTGGATAATGGAATTAATAACCTTATACGAGCAGGGTATGACCTTCTCGGCCTCATTACCTACTTTACAACTGGTGAACCGGAAACGCGTGCATGGACTATAAAACGAGGTTCGACAGCACCTGTCGCAGGTATGGCGATACATACGGACTTTAAAGATAAGTTTATACGTGCGGAAGTGATAGGGTGCGAGGAACTTTTAAAAGCTGGTTCATATGGAGTAGCGAGGGAGAAGGGACTTTTACGGTTGGAGGGGAAGGAGTATATTGTCCA
>CAYWWH010000018.1:17304-18840 GCA_964462155.1 uncultured Candidatus Saccharibacteria bacterium
ATTTCTGCGTTGCTCTTCGAAAAAAAATCCTCAAAGTATTGTTCATACATTTCGGATTATTTTTTCTCGAGCGCCTTGAACTACACTAAAAAACTAAATCTTGAATAGTGAATTGTCACATTTCTACCCATGCTTACTCGAGAAGAAGTTAAAAAGGCATTCACTGAGAGAGGAATAGTGTTTAGCAGTGAGTACACTCAAGGTAATTACGATACAGAGGGGAAGTATATACAGGAGAAAATTCCAACCCTCACGACAGAGTTTTGTGAGATAGGATTTTATAAGAATGAAATCTACCTTGTATGTATTGCGGAGTCTAAAACATGCACCGAAGAATTCTTAAAAGAAGTAGCAACCTTTCAAAACGTAGAGGTGTATGGGTTTACAGAGTTTCAAAATAACTACGACCTCACGCATGGGATGAGGGAGGTACTTTCAGAATCATTGTTCCAAGTGCAGTGTACTCTGAAAATTGAGAACGTGACTCTTGATGATTTTTTGCATACATACACTTCTCTCATGCACACTTTTACAAAACACGGCGTTGTGTTTTGTAATCAACTTAAATAGGAGTTACGGAAGGAAGCGAGCAATTCTTTCGTAGGTGTCTTCAGGGTCTTTGACTTCCTCAGTATCAATAACTCCGACTACTGTTTCGTCATTCCCTCCAGGGTGAAGCATATCTCCAAAATACAAACATTCATCCTTATTCCAACCAAGATGTTTAATCAACTGTGTGACATAGTATCCTTTATGTCTTCCTTTGCGTGTATAGTCGAGCGTTGTCGTGCCCGCAATTTTCACTTCGACACTATCAGAAATGAGTGGGTGTGCACTAAGAAGTCCTTTTCGTTTTTTTTGATCAGGGTCAAACCTTTCTTTTTCTTCAACAGGTGCGTGGTGGCCGTATATTGAGTACGATATCTGACATCCGCGATTTTCAAGTAAGTCGTTCTCGTCTGGTACTGGCCATGTACGTGGCAGAGTAGAAATATGGTCCATTATTTCTATTACTTTGTCAGGATTAAGTGTGTATCGCCACAGTTCTTTACCGTCAAAAATGGTATGATTGCCGTTTTGACCCATAACAAAACATTCAAAACCATCAAGCTGTTTTTGTATCTGATCAACATGAGCACCTGAAATAACGGCTATATCGAGTGGAATAGATTCAAGACGCTCCCGCATTTTTTTAGTGATAGGTGACCTGCTTCGTGTAAGTGTGTTATCGAGATCAAAAAACAAATGCGCATATTTTTTAGTTTTATTCATATGTGTTGTTAGCAATACTCACTATAAGTAATACATTCTCTACTGCATTTTATAGTAGCACATATAAGGAAAGGGGAAGAGCTGACTCTTCCCCTTAGACACTAAAAAGCAGTCTGGTTTTGTCGAGTGCTCATTCATTTTCTTTAAGCATCTCTCGCCCTTTCGCTCGCCACTACTCAAGCACCAAACACTTCCTGTGCCGGCCAGAACCTTGTCTCCATAAGGAGGTTTGGAAGGTTGGCCTAGCATTCCTTCCAACAAGCT
>CAYWWH010000019.1:0-7623 GCA_964462155.1 uncultured Candidatus Saccharibacteria bacterium
TTGTATACTCTAACTATATATTATACATCACTTTTATACGTGGGTCAATGTCTACAAAATGGCTTTGTTGTTGAGTTTTTACTCGCCAGAACTGCACACCATATCGTGTTAGCAAGTTAGGACTTACGCAAACGGATGCTATTCGAGGCGCGCAAACAAAATACTACGAGGCGTATACGTATACGGTGAGGAGTATTTTGTGTAGCGCAACGAAGAAGAGCGCCGTTTCCGTAAGTCCTAAAAATTACATCCGCTCTGGTGCTTCGATACCTAGAAGCCACAAGCCATTTTTCATGGTATGCGCAAAAGCTTCTACGATAGCAACTTTGTACGGTGCCGTAGGAGAATCATCTATCACCTTCTCTCGTGCGTACCATGAGTTCCATGTACTTGAAAGTTCTATGAGGTACGTTGTCACGTAGTGTGGCTCATGCTCAATAAGAGAACGCTCGACAACTTCGGGAAAACGATAGAGCAATCGTTCAATGTGAGTAGTTTCTTGTGGTGCAAGTTCGCATGAAGAGTGCAGATTCGCCTCTTTTGCCTTTCGCACGAGAGATGCGGCTCTCGTATGAGCGTAGGCAAGGTACGGGCCAGAATCACCTTCAAAAGAAAGTGCTTGTTCTGGATTAAAGATGATATTCTTCCCCGCCTTTTGCTTCAAAATAGAATACTTAATAGCACCCACCGCAACCCTTCGAGCAATTTCATCCTTAACATCTTCCTCAAAATTTCTGTCTTTCACTTTTTCTTGTGCGAGGGCGAGCATGTCTTTAATGAGTGATTCCCCTGTTATCACATTACCTTTTCGCGACGACATCTTCCCTCCTGTCAAACTCATCATGCCGTGAGAAATGTGCATAAACTTTGAAGCCATGGAAGGACGAACGAGTGAAAGTGCTTTAAAAATGACTTTAAAGTACTCTTCCTGCTCTACTGCTGTTGTTGTAATAGAAGTATCAAAATCCCACGTAAGCGCCTTTAACTCTGCAAGACCCAAGTCCTTTGCTTCGTACGTAGTGAGCCCATCTTTGTTTATGAACACGCGAGTGTGGAGTCCATACTGCTCGCCTTTAAAAACAATCGCGCCCTCGCTCTCTTCAAACACGCCCGTTGCTAGTCCTTCTTTTACAAGCGCCCTTCCTGGGAGAGTTGTTTCACTTTCAAAGAAGTAGTAGTCGAACGTTGTCCCGAGTATTTTGTAGAGCTCCTCAAAATGCTCGAGTGAGACTCTACGACCTGTCGCATACACTTGCGCCACTTCATTTGCTTGTTCATACACCATTTTGTTGAACGAAGTTATTTCACTCTTTGCATTTCCTTCTCCTTCTTCATACGCACGATTGCCTTCAACATACGCTTTAGCTAAATCATCAATGTTTGCAGGATCTCCTCCTAGTTTTCGAAGTCCCCACAGCGCCTTTGCGACATGGAGACCGACATCGCCTTGATAGTTTGCTCGTCGTACCTCGGCACCTCCAAACTCATAGAGTCTCGAAATAGATTCGCCTATCGTGTTGCTCATGAGGTGACCTATGTGGAACGGTTTGAACGGATTCGGTTGGGTATACTCAACCATCACGCGAGCACCTTGCTTTACTGCACCCTTCCCCCAAGTTCCTTGCTTTTCAAGAATATTTCGAAGAGAATCTCGGAAAAACGTACGGCTTAAAAATACGTTGATGAACCCTGGACCAGCTATTTCAAGCTTTTCTACGGAGTCCGGCAACACGCAGGAAGAAACGATACGCTCAGCAACTTCTCGAGGAGACATCCCCGCACCCTTTGAAAGTGCGAGAGCAACATTTGTCGCAACATCACCGTGCTCAACACTCGTCGGGTACTCGAGCGTAATGTTCTCACATGAAAAACCCGCACGAAGAAGTGCGTCTTTAAACATTGTTTCAAGTATCCCCTTAATCATATATAGAATTGTATAGCACTAAATTCTCCTCCACACAATTGCAGGTCCATAAAATCATCACCGGAAGTGAAGCCAACGTATTTTGCGGAGAGACTTAGACTTGGCCAAACGGCCCGGAGTGGTCTCGAAGCAAAATATCGTTGGCGAAACGTAAGTTGTGATTTAGAGGGTCATTTCTTTGTGTGGTACTGCGTCACCAACGTCGACGATATTAAATGTCGTTTGGCCTATGACTTGCATGTTTTCAGTTTCTACAACACAGCGCCAGACTCCCTCCGAGAGATTTTGCTTCCACGTGTACCCCCGGTACCCACCATCCCTTCCCCCTTCAATCGTGAAGGGAATTCTACTCTCTCGAATCCATGACCCATCTGACGTCTTCCTCTGCCACGAGTGGTACACCTTCGTACGCAAGTACGTGGGAGCAAAGACGCTTGAAAAACAATATGCTGCTTCTCCTTTCGTCCTATGGTAAAGACCACTCGTCGTTCTCCATGCCTCATACCACTCTGGCTTTTCGAAGCGAACGCTGTACCCATTCCCTGTTCGTATAACACTATGGAATACCCCTATTTCCTTAAGTGCGAGAGGGACAGGTGGAATCATGTTTGTGAAGTACAAAACATGAAAACCGATATACACGAGACCGATACACATCCACATGAGTCGAGCGCCCAGAACATAGAGTTTGGGATACAGTCTCCTTATGGCGAGGACGAGGAGGTATATACATATGAGTGACACTATTCCAGAAAAAATAAACGTTGAAGTGGAAATTGTGTGTAGGATAACGGGAATGATAAGCACGAGGTATGAAATGAGGGCAAAGTAGAATAGGCTCACCTGAAACACGAGTTTTTCGTATCGCTTTCTAAACAACTCATTACTCATAAAGAGAGTGAGGAGGATGAGGACGAACGGCCAACTCGTAAACAGTGAAGCACTCTTTGTGTAGAAAATGAGAAAGCCAGAAAAGAGTCCTCCGAGTGGAAACTGTATCAAGACAGGAAGGAACGGCCTTGCTTTAAGGAATAGGGTTGAAGAAATCCTCCTCGTATCTACCGCATGAACCAAAAGTATTCCAAGAAAAGCAACCGTGAGGTACGTAATGAAAACAATGTTTTCAAAGAGAAGATCAATGCGAGTTAAGGTAAGCGTATCCAGAATAAAACCACCAACAAAAGCAACCAGTGATATACGGTTTTTTATCCATACCAGTATGGTTTTAAAACTGAATCCTTTCATAGTAACCTACCCCTCTTGCGCTTCACTTGTTTCAGGTTCGGGTTTCTTCATTTTTACACTCATTGCAAGAAGACTGAGGAGTACGAGAGCTGCAATGAGCATCCCCGCCCACGGAATCCATGGATTTCGTTCGGTGAGTCTATTCTCTTCAGTATCACAAGCGTCACCTACACCATCTCTGTCAGTATCTCGCTGATCTATGTTTGGTGTATTTGGACAGTTGTCACTATTTTGAGGAATACCATCCCTATCAAAGTCGTCACACACATCACCTCGTCCATTCCTATCTACATCTTTTTGGTCGCTGTTACTTTCAGTAACACAATTATCTCCAACATCTGGAACACCATCACTATCGCTATCTGAAAGTGTATACCGCATATTGATTTGCAGCTTTCCTCCTTCTATCTTAAGAACATCAACATCATTATTCAAAAAAGCACGGTCTCCCACTACGGTTCCATACGAACGATCCGGATCAACATATATCGTATACGATTCATTTGGCTCTGCGAGGAAACGAATTGCATCTTCTTCCAATACTGGGGATTTTTGAACAAACTCAATTTCGGCCAAACGAAGTGGTTGGACTAACTCAAACTCTACGGTAAATCGACTCGCAGTAGTCTCTGGAAAACGAACAACCGTACTTTGCAGTGGTGATTTAGAAATAAGTACAGTTTCATCAATGCCTGAGATACTTGTAATGGTTATCGTTTTTGGAAGCGCTACATGCGGTGCGAGAGTAAAATGTAATTCTGATGTCGTTATAGGAATATTTTTATTTCCACTAAGCGTAATACTCACCGTATTAGAAACTACTTCTTCGTTAAAGGGAAAATCTACAAATGTTTCAAGTCTTTTATCTAAAAGACGATCAGTACTATTCTCTTCACCCCACGATCTAATCTCACTAAAAACAGACATGGGAATTTCTTGATTTTCTCGATACGTTTTATACAGAGCCGTTTGATACGTTCCTACACTATCTTTCACTACTGCTGTTTTGTTTTGAAGGTAGTCGTTTGTTACCAGTATTTCAATTACTGTTGGTACTTCAATATCTTGAGCAGGTACTTCCATAACGTAACGAAACGCGCGTTCATCTATTGCACTTTCTTCTTGCCATGCCGGCTCTTTGGAAAGTGCAGATAGCTCGCTCGAACCCAGAAAGAAAGTGGTAAGAGTAAAGGTTCCTAGAACAAATATTTTTTTCATACACTTACTCATTAGTTATAATCGCTTTCCTGTTCTTAACTTGCCATGCAACAAACATGAGAAGAAGTCCGATACAGACAAACGTAATGACCCTAAAGAGAAGATCCATCATCCAGACTTCGACTAAGAGAAGGCGCAAAACAACGAGAGCGAAGAAGATGAAGGAGACTATTTTGTGCCAAGATACACCTGTCTCTACGTATCGCACGTAGGCGATGAGTGCTGTAAGAGTGTACACAAAGAGTGCGACCATAGCTCCTGCGCTCTGTGAGAAAATGTCTGTCGAAATAAGCCATACAAGAACGGTCGCATACACTCCGAAAAGACTGTAAACAAAACGAACAAATGGAAGGTACTTTGCTCCAAGGTTCTCGAAATGGCGTGCAGTAAGAAAAATGAGGAACGTCACCGTATACAGCACAACGCCATGCTCTCCATCCACATCAAAGTCTTGGATGCTCTCAATCGTCAAGAGAAGTGGCACAATAGACGGAAGGGCGAGGACAACAACACTCTTGAGACTCTTTGTTACCCTCTCTCCCACAACAAGGAGAAGGAGTGCTTCAAAAAGAAGTGCGATAACAACCTCAGGTCCGTCAAGCTCAAGAGCTGTCGCGGTACCAAGAAAAACGACACCGACACCTGCGTAGGTATAAAAGTACGAAAGCGAAGCGCCGAGGCGAGTAGCTATGTATGCTCCATACGCAAAGACGATAGTCCACGCAACAAAGAGGAGCGATTGCCACTCACTATCCGCGTCCGCAAGAATCCACACGAGAAGAAAGAGACCTGTGAGAGCACCTGTCATAACATCTGCAATACTCATTCTTCCGAGTCGCATCCCGACTATCGATGTTAAAAAGAAAATTGCAGAAAAAGCAAAGACGAAGAGGAGAGTGTACTCAGACGAATTGTTACATCCTAAGCATCCAGCATAGTCAGGATGTATGTACTGTAAACTATACACAAAGACAATACCGAGCGAAGCGAGAATGAGTTGTCGCCACCCAGTAAGAGCTGCTACCCACACAGCTCCAAGAGTGAGTACTAGGAGATATGTAAAAAGCGCCGTTTCAGATTCAGGAAGAGAAACAAGGAGAGGTACAAGCGCACTCATACTCACATTAGCATACGCGAGCGACACTCGTTTAAAGAACACACTAGTCACCCCGAGCACTCCCGAAGTTAAAAACATAATGACGAGTGCTGATGTTTGTGTGAAGAATCCGTAGAGTTCCCTTCCCGCCCATACGGTGAGCACGACCGTGAGCGCACCTGCAAAAAGGAGAATGCTTCCTTGAGAAACGAAACGATTCATACGGAATCTTCCAAGCACAAGCATGCCTGCACCTACCATGAGTCCGAGCGCGATTCGCCCCATAGGACCTATCCATCCTTCCGCAAAGGCATACTTAACGAACCACACAAGCCCAAGGATAAGGAGAAACGCGCCAAGCTTCATGAGCCAATCGTTTTTGAGCCAATCAATGAAGTTTGGTTTTGGGACACTAGACACTGGTGCGGTGATATTTTCTGTTTTTTGAACAGGAGTCTCTACGTGAACAGATTCTTGATGAACACTCTCTTCTTTCGCTCCACCAGTAAAGTATTTCGTCGCTTCTTGCAGGTACCGTTCAACGTGACCAACTCTCGCATTTGTTTTCTCTATCTTTCCATTGAGAACCAAAAACCCCACAACGAGAAGTACGAGTGTAATTAAAATTTCCATAGTGCGTAGTATTAGGGCTTACGAAAATAGATGCAGTTCGAGGAAAACAAGCAAAATCGAGTGAGCTGTACTATAGGTACTGTGAGCGATATTTTGCGTAGTTTGACAAAGAAATGCGCTATTTGCGTATGTCCTATTAATTAGTATACGTACAGTATACAGTGTCAACACCAACACGCTTGTGTTTTTATTCACAACGCACTTCTTAGAACTTGCTATTAGTTTTCCTTTCCGAACAGTGAACTCGGAACTCGCTTCTACACAAACGTCTCGGGTATCGGATGAGTCTTGGCGAGTGAGGTCACTTTCGCGTGTATATCTTTTTTCTTCGCTCCATCATCTTTGTTTTTAAGTGCCTCTACCATAAGAGAAGCCACTTCCCTACAGTCACTCTCGAGAAAGCCACGAGTTGTAAGTGCTGGCGTACCAAAGCGAATACCAGAAGGATCCATTGGCTTACGCGTATCATCGGCGATAACATTTTTATTTACCGTAATACCAACTTCATCAAGTACGCGCTCTGCTTCCCCACCCCCCACTCCAAGCGAACCGAACACATCAGCAAGAATAAGATGATTACTCGTACCTCCTCCTAACATCCGGACCCCATACTCTCTAAACACCTCCTCCATGCCTTTTGCATTCTTTAAAATCTGACTAGCATACGTCTTAAATGTAGGCTGAAGTGCTTCACCAAACGCGACCGCCTTTGCTGCTATATTGTTCATGTGGGGACCTCCTTGAAGTCCTGGAAAAACCGTTTTATCTATTTTCTTTGCAATTTCCTCACTCTCTCGCACAAGTACCATGCCACCGCGAGGACCACGCAATGTCTTGTGTGTTGTTGTTGTCATGATGTCAAAACCTGCATCAAATGGATTCTTCGCGGCTCTACCAGCAATAAGTCCTGCAATATGTGCAATGTCTGCCATCACAAGCGCTCCCACTTCACGACCAATAGCGACAAATTTTTCATAGTCGAGCTCACGAGAGTACGCACTAAAACCTGCAAGAATGATTTTTGGCTTCTCTTTTTTTGCAACTTTAAGCATGTCGTCGTAGTCTATTTCCCCTGTCTCAACATCCTTCATCTTGTAGCGTACAAAGTTGAACACTTTTGTCACTGCAGTCACTGGGTGCCCGTGAGTGAGGTGTCCACCATGGGTGAGGTCCATACCCAAGACCGTATCGCCTGCTTCTAGAAGTGCGAAGTATGTTGCAACATTTGCAGGAGCTCCTGAGAGAGGTTGCACGTTAACGAATGAACATCCGAACAACTCTTTCGCTCGTTCGATGGCAAGCGTTTCTACGATGTCCGTGTACTCCTGTCCACCGTAATACCGCTTTCCGGGATACCCTTCTGAGTACTTGTTCGTGAGTACGGAACCGAGTGCTTCAAGAACAGCACGAGAGACATAGTTCTCGCTTGGAATAAGCTCGAGTCCTTCAGCTTCTCGTCGTTCTTCTCCCTTGATAGCATCCGCTATCATCTTGTCTTGTTTGGCTA
>CAYWWH010000019.1:7723-9644 GCA_964462155.1 uncultured Candidatus Saccharibacteria bacterium
GTACGCCTACTTCCCTGTACTCCCAAATGCCCCTTCGCCACGCGGAGATTCTCTCAGTTCGTCTACTTCTTCGATCTGTACTGTTTCTCTTTTTTGGAGAATAAATTGTGCAATTTTATGATTCTTTTCTATTGTGTACGGTGCTGTTCCCAAATTCACTAAACCAACTTTTATTTCCCCCCGAAATCCTTCGTCAATAACTCCACCAAGAGTCTTTAGTCCATGTTTATGAGAAAGACCACTCTTATCCCAAATAAACATGCTATACCCCTTTGGAATCTCAACAGCTATTCCAACCCCGACCTGAACTCTCTCTCCCGGCGCAAGAGTCACTTCTTCAGCAGAAAATAGGTCACACGCTGCATCAGTCGCATGCGCATAGTGAGGCAGTGTTACTTCAGGATTAATTCTCTTAACTTTCAAGAGCAGATTCATTGCATACTATGATACTATTGTACTTATTGAGCCGCACCATTGACGCGTCTAGTAGACAAGTTATAGTGCAGTAAGACTATACACAGAAACTGCAACTAATCATTCAACAAGGAGAAACCTATGATCAACTATCTACCACACGACAAGCGCACTCCCGACACACAGTATCAAGATTTACTTCGTCGCATTCTCACAAATGGGCGAAGGATTCACCCTATACACGGAGAAGATGCTCTTATGCTCCTTGGAGTGCAGATGCATTTTGACATGCGCAATGGTTTTCCACTTCAAACAGTACGGGACAACACTAAGTCGTTTCCTGGAGCGCTTGGAGAACTCATTGGCTTCTTACACGGAGCTCGCACTCTTGAATCACTCAAAGAGTACGGATGCCCTCACGTCTTTTGGGAAAGATGGGTCACAAAGGAGAGGTGTGACATCTTCGACCTTCCTGAACATGATTTAGGTGATGGTTCCTACGGAGCTGCATGGGCAAATTTTCCAACACCTGATGGCAACTACTTCAATCAGATAGAACATGTCATCAAGCAGATAAAAGAAAGGCCCTACCTACGCACACACTTTATTTCACCGTGGATTCCTTTTTTCACCCTGCAACACAGTGAACTCAAACGAAAAGTGGTCGTTGCGCCCTGTCACGGATGGGTGCACGTAGTCGCCTTCCCTGAGACTCAAGAAATGTCACTGCACCACTTTCAACGGAGTGGTGACGTGCCTGTCGGTGTCGTCCTCAACATGATAGAGTACGCTGCGCTCGGTATGCTCATAGCTCGAGAAATCGGCTACACTTTCGTTGAGTACGTTCACACTATTTCAGATGCTCATATGTATGAAAGTCAGATACCGTTTGTTGAAGAACTCTTGAAGAGAGATCCTCGAGTGTTTCCTACGGTTACCTTAGATGAAAAAGTCGCGGGTGTTTTAGATGCTCGACGCGAACATTTCACACTTAGTGACTATGACCCACATCCACACATGATTATTCCTACCCCCGTATAAGGAAAGTCGTATGACAAACAACGATAAAGAATACGTAAATCTCGACCATGCTCGTCTCAAGCACCAAATTGAGATCATGCAAAGGATAGTTGCAGATGGCAAGTGTCCATTCTGTAGAGAGAATCTCACGCAGTACCACACAAACCCCATTCTCTTTGAGAATGAACACTGGATACTCACTGAGAATTTCGCACCGTACGATGGGGTCAAGAAACACTACCTCCTCATTGCAAAGAAACACTGTGTCGGCTTCTGGGAGCTCTCAAACGAAGCTCAGCTAAACTTCTTTGAGATACTTAATAGAGTTCGCACAAAGGATGCTATGCAAGGAGGAACCATTGTAATGCGATGGGGTGATACTGAGTACACGAGCGCCACGGTAACTCACCTTCATGCACAGCTTATCTTTGGGGCACATCGCAGTGAAGGAGGAGAGAAGATTCTCACTGCTTTGGGGTATAAGGTG
>CAYWWH010000019.1:9744-11290 GCA_964462155.1 uncultured Candidatus Saccharibacteria bacterium
GGTGTGTACTTGTTATGTCCTCTGAGAAGTATTTTTCCTTCACGAACCGCAAGAGCACCTATCTGACGCCACCAGTCAGAGCTCTTAGATGATTCCTCTGTCGCCTCTTTAATACATGCGACATCTTTTTCATCCCGTGAGATAACTCGGTCAGGTGACACCTCAAGCTCGCGTAAAGTAATAGGTTTGTCCCAACGTAAAAATACATTTTCAAAACTTACCGTGCAATTTGAAAAATACTTACCTGCAAGTACATGGCTTATATCCTCATCCGGCATTACGATGGTTGTTTTTTCTCTTTGGAGTATTTCAACCACTTCTTTTGTAAGTATTTCAACATTTTCAAAAACACCCATCCCTTTTACTGCTTTAACCATATCCCCTGCAGGTAGCTGACGCAGGTCACGTATCAAACGCGGAAACTCTTCACTAACAAACTCTGATCCCACGAGGTAAAGCGAGTGTGGGTACTTTCTAAAAAGCTTAAGGTATCCTTCGTGAAGAACAGGAACGTAGGCAATGAGTACGTTCATGATAAACGACGCATGTTGTTAAAGGTACTCAAAACAACTTTTGGAAGCTTCTTAGAAAGCTCTCGAGCTAATTCATCCGCACCTTCTATAGTAAAGAAACGTATGCGAGCAGTTGTGTTTGTCGGTGCTTGCTGTGGCAGAGTGATAACCTCTTCGCAAAATTCTCGATACACCTGCGCATCGTTCTTTGTAAAATCTTTTGTTGAGTGTGAAGTGACGAGCACATGAGGACGAAGAGTTTCAATGAGCGTTCCCATCTCCATCCCGACGTCACGCTTTGCAATAATGGTGACGTGTCGCAAGTGTGCAAGCATACGAACTCGCTCTTCAAAAGGTACGACAGGACGATTTGGACCCTTTCGTAATTGCGTCAGCTCATCAGTATCAACTCCCACAATGAGTACATCTCCGTACGAGTGTGCTTTTTCAAGGTAACGCGCATGCCCTTCATGGATGAGATCGTACACCCCTTGTGTGAGAACCACACGCAACCCCCTCTCTTTTAACTCATCGACAACGTGACGTAATTCATCGTAGTCAGCTATATACCTATCGTCAACATGAAAATGATTACTGAGAATCTCATCGACATTTACATTGTGATTTCTTTTCTTTAGAGCACGTTTCATTGCTTTGTATTATTCAGTTTTTTTAGTATACCGCAATGATAACCGAGACAAAACTATATAAGGGTGGTATAACTTTTACATGAAAAAACCTCTTATAAGTTTTGTTGTTGCTTATAGCAAACAAACCCGTGCTATGGGGAAAAATAACGACCTCATATGGCACATACCTGAGGATATGCGCCACTTTAGAGAGAAAACTCTCAATCACCCCATGATTATGGGACGAAAAACATTTGACTCAATAGGACGCCCTCTGCCACAAAGAGAAAATATCGTCATTACACAAAACAAAGAATGGTTCCACGAGGGAGTGACTGTCTTTACCACAATAGAAGAGGCGCTCGCCTACGCAAAGACCAAAGACTCAGAAGAGATAACCATCAT
>CAYWWH010000019.1:11390-12571 GCA_964462155.1 uncultured Candidatus Saccharibacteria bacterium
CATCACGCTATGCATATACCTACGTATGCGAGGATACCCATGATGGGCAAAAAAACCGCTCTCATACTTATTCTCGGACTTATTAGTTGGACTACTGGTTTCCCTTTTTCAAACCTGTTTGTCGAAGCTGCTCAAGTAAGCCTCTTTTCAGATACTATTTCAACAAGTAAACCAGGGGTAGATGCAAACCACTCGGTGAGATTTACCACTCCAACCGGAGTGCCTGCGGACGGATCGACCATTACACTCACCTTCCCTTCAGGTTTTAACCTTACCTCTATCACTGAAGACGACGTCGATATTGCAGACGACGGAGCAGATCTTACGACCGCAGCTGCCTGCGGATCAACAAACGCAGCTGTTTCTGTTTCAAGTCAAACACTTATCATAGAAATCTGTAACGGAGGAGGGGGAGCTATTGGAGCAACGAGTGTCGTGACGATTGAAATTGGAGACAATGCTACAGCTTCAGGAACAGGAGCAAATCAGATAGTAAACCACGCAACGCCATCAAGTTACGTTATAACTCTCGGAGGAACAATGGATGACTCGGGAGAGACTCGTATTGCAATCGTTGAGGATGTTACCGTTTCCGCTTCAATACAGACCATTTTTACCTTTAGTATTAACGGCGTGAATCCTGGCGTAACCGTAAATAACGACGTTACACCAACTTCTGGTACATCAACTGCAACCACCGTTCCTTTCGGCACCGTCTCACCAAACACGCCAAAACTCATGGCACAAGAGTTACGAGTTAACACGAATGCACTTAACGGTTTCTCCGTGACCGTTCAAGCATCACAAACATTAAGCTCGCAGAATGGCGCTACTATTGATGAGTTTCAAAATGGTTTAGCGATATCCTCCACAACGCTTTGGTCAGCCCCCGCAGGTACTATGGGTAATACTGATTCATACGGTCACTGGGGTGTGACGAGTGATGACAACCTTGTCTCAGGAGCAAGCTCAACGCAGTGGGGACTAGGATACTCAGCGTATCGAGGAGACTTTGTTTCTAATCCGGTCGAAGTCTTCTACCACAACGGACCTGCACTTCAAAGCTCGGGAGTAGGGGTTGGTTCAACAACCGTCGCGTACAAAGTTGAAACAACAAACCTTCAAGAGTCAGCGACAGACTATACGGCGACTCTAACTTATATAGCGACACCAGTATTTTA
>CAYWWH010000019.1:12671-13941 GCA_964462155.1 uncultured Candidatus Saccharibacteria bacterium
AAAATGAGAGAGGTTCAACCTCTCTCATTTTGTATTTTAATTGAAATTTCGATTGACCTCTACTTAACTTCTACGCCCATTGATCGAGCGGTCCCTTCGATAATCTTCATAGCTGCTTCAACCGTGTTTGCATTGAGGTCTGACATTTTCTCTTCAGCTATTTCACGCACCTGATCTTTCGTAAGAGTTCCTACACGAGAGACAAGATTTTTTCCTGAACCCTTGTCTTTCCCGAGTTTCTTTAAGATAAGTCCTGAAGCGGGTGAGGTCTTCATGATGAAGTCGTACGAACGATCTTCATACACAGAGATAACTACAGGAACAATCGAACCCATCTTCTCTCGCGTTGCCTCGTTAAATTTGTTTACGAAATCACCGATATTAATACCAGCTTGACCGAGTGCGGGTCCAACCGGAGGAGCAGGAGTTGCCTTCCCTGCTGGGATTTGAAGCTTTACTTGTTTTATTACTTTTTTTGCCATAGTGGATGCTAGGTTACCTTAGATACGCCTTACTTGCAAGAAGTCGAGCTCGACTGGTGTTTCTCGACCAAACATAGGTACTAATACTTTGACCTTACCATGCTCTTCATCAACTTCTCCAACTTTTCCTTCAAGATCTTTAAATGGTCCATCTGCAACAATAACAGCATCATCAACTGCAAGGTCTATCTTGTGCTTAACCATGTCACTGTTCATTCTCTTAAAGAGAATATCAACTTCTTTCTGATCGAGAGGTACAGGCTGAACACCTGAACCGACAAACCCAGTAACTCTTGGTGTGTTACGCACAACGTACCAACTGTTTTCATCAACTATCATGTCAACAAGGAGGTACCCTGGGTAAATCTTTTCCTCCTCTTCAACGCGTTTCCCTCCTTTTATCTTTATCTTTTTTTCTGTGGGAACAATGACATTAAAAATTTTATCCTCTACTCCAAGGGATTCAATGCGTTGGCGAAGGTTTCGCTCTACTGCCTTTTCATACCCTGCATAGGTATGTATTGCATACCAACGACGCTCTTCTGTTTTTTCTTGTTTCGTCATAGAAGATTAATAAAAGCTATTAAAGGAGGGTATCGAGTCCTCGTGTTAAACCAAAATCAAGTAAGCCTAAGTAGAGGGAGGTGACAACCGAAATGAGAATAACAAGGATAGTAAAAACAACCGTTTGGCGCTGTGTTGGCCAACTCACATGCTTGAGTTCTCCTCGAGTTGCTCTGATATATGAAAGTAAGCGATTCATGATGTACATGTTACAGAAAAATGCA
>CAYWWH010000019.1:14041-18605 GCA_964462155.1 uncultured Candidatus Saccharibacteria bacterium
TGCCTTTTTAAAAAAACCGCCCCACAGGGCTAGTTATCTATATATAGTACCAAATCCGTGCCACCTTGTCAAACAGCAAAACACCTCGATTCCTCGAGGTGTTTTTACTTTTAACTTCTAACTTGAAACTTCCTAACGTATTTCGTACGTAATATACACATTCGAAACAATGCGATTCTCTCCTGCCGGAACAGTTGCGGGCATTGCTTTTGATTCCGCACTCATCATGGCATCGCCTGCTCCGTACCCTCCACCATAGCCACCATACATTGGCACTCCATAATCTCCGTCTTCAGAGAATCCATTTATACGAACAAGGGTCACACCAAGATCTTCAGCAAGCTTCTCTGCTTTTTCTTGAGCTTTCTCAATAGCCTGCTTTCGAGCTTCTGCCTTTGCAGAGTCCTTATCTGCAAGTGTGAATGTGAGACCACTCATATTTGATGCATTTTTACTTGCAACAAGCTCGAGAAGTTCCCCAGCTTTATCAAAATCACGAACTTTAACGAGTATGGTTTGATTGAGCTCGAAGCCGACTTGCTTTTGATTTGTATTGCAAGGGTACCCTACACACCGAGTATCTGCTACCCACTCATACTTGGGGTAGAGATCATACCCTACTGTTTTTATATCTTTCTCTTCTACTCCCTTTTCTTTAAGAGCGTTTACAATTTCGTCTGTTTTTTTTGTACTCTTCTCTTGAACCTCTCCTGACGTTGCTCCTTCTTCGAGAACGGTAAAGGTGAATTCGGCTGTATCTGGTTTTGCAAACACTTCACCTTCTCCAGAAACGCTAATAGAGTTTACAAATGGTTCAGGGCTACCGACGTAGCGGTACTCCTTAAGTGAAGTAATAGTCTCAGCAAATAGAAATGTTGCGAGAAGTATAAAGACAATGAGGAGAGTGCTCTGTATGCGTGCATTGTTCAAAATTGAACACGTACAAGCTCCTCCTGTTTTTTCTGTTGTTTGGTTTTCCATACGATTTATTTCCTTTGTAATATAGAGAGTATATCACATAAGACTTGCACAAACAGCCTATTTCATCGTCAAACTTCACAAAATATCACTCACTGTATCTATATACAGCTCGCTCAATTTTGTTCGTTTTCCTTGAACTAAATCTGCTTGCGCAAGTCTTACCTTACAAAGAATCTAGAGGTACGGAAGGAGAACGTCTCCAAGATCAAGATATTCGAACAAATAGAAAAACCAGTTTGTTAAAACGGTATTTCCGAGCACTGTCGAGAGACCGACGATAACGAGTGCACACCCTCCAACAAAAGAGAGGGTGTGTAAATATGGAGCTGACCTCTCGACAAACCTACTTGCCTGACTTATTGCAAATGCCATACCAACAAGAGGAAGACTAAACCCGAGAGCGAAAAGTGCGAGGAGTATAAATCCTTGAAATACTGTTTCGGTACTACTTGCGTAGATAAGAATGGTGCCATACACAGGACCGATACATGGGGTCCATCCTATAGCAAACGCACTTCCTAAAAGGAAAGAGCTTACTGGCGAGCCTACGGAAAGAAAGCGAGGTATCTTGAGACGTCTCTCTCGAGTAAGAAATGACATGCGAATAATTCCCATCATAAATAAACCGAAAACAACAATAAGCATCCCTCCAAGAAGGGTGAAGGTTGAGACGATATTTTTTGGAACGAGAGATCCGAGAAAGCTTGCAGACATCCCAGCTCCCACTAAGACGAGGGAGAAACCTGTGGTAAACAGAATACTGTTTTTTACAACATTGCGTTGTGCTCTTTTTTTCGTGTCTGGATTTTGAAGCTCCTTCTCAGTGACTCCACTTATAAACCCGAGGTATGCAGGGAGGAGTGGAAGCGTGCAGGGCGCAAGAAACATGAGCACCCCAGCGAAGAATGCGGAAAGGAAAAAGAGTGGTTCAAGTTCAAGCATATAAAACAAAGCTAGTGCGCGAGAATATCCTCAACCCGTGCCTTCATTTCATCATACGTCATGGGGCCATGTTTATGGTACACAATCTCATCACCTTCTGTTAAAAAGACTGTCTCAGGAACGGCAAAACCACTCACCTTTTTAAAGTACTCATCCTGTGCATCGTACACAAACAGAAGTTCCTCACCTATGTTTTCTTGCTGTAAGAATTGTTTCCCTTGTAGCGGGTCGGTGTCTCTGTTAAGGCAAACGATCTCGATTCTGTCGCCAAACTCTTTCTTAAGTTCGACTAGGTACTTTAACTCATCTTTACTATAGGGACTCCAACTTGCCCAAAAGTTAATCACGACGAGTTCGGCTTCTAAGGAATCAAGAGAAATCATTTTCCCTGACGCATCAGGAAGTGAGAAGTTTGGCGCCACATGTTCCCCCACCTGCTTCTCTTCATCACGAGTAAAGAAATACCAACCGAGTAGAGCAAGCGTGGCAAGGAGTATGCATACTACGAGCACTCGAACGCAACGCTTTTGAAAAACTTTATTTAAGTGAGTTAAGTGCACGGTTAACGAATATTTTTACATTCTCAAGAGGTTGCGCGCCTGAAAACTTCACGATACCCCCCTCTTTTGTAAGGAGTACGTTGTACGGTGTCCCGTTGCCACCGAGTTCTTGCGCCTCGAATGTTGAAGCAGCTATCTTTTCGTCAAACTTTCCTGAAGTCACACACTCACTGTACTTCCCTTCATCTACCCCAAGTTCTACCGCGATCTTCTTACTCCACTCAGGGCTTAAATCTCTCTGGTTTGCAAGCGCTTTCTCGGTGTACTGCCAAAATGCTTCCTCGCCCTTAAGGTCAGCTATACACTCACTTGCAACAGCCGCCTCCTTCCCTCCTGGTTGGTACGGAGTGTGACGGTATACCCATGCCACTTTTCCTTCATAGTCTTTCAAGATTTGTTGCACGGTATCATGAAATTTACCACAGTATCCACAACGATAGTCCGAATACTCGATAAGGTACACATCTGGATTCTTTGGACCAAACACATGGTCTTCTTCTGTTACCTCAAGGGCAACAGCGTTCAAATCGGTATTGCCTTTTGCTTCCCCTCCCTTACCCCCACCTTGTGTAAAGAGTACTGCTCCTGCGATAAGGATACCTGCGATAAGGATAGCTCCCGGCAGTAAGTATGGGTTACCATTTTTTACTGAAACTGTTTTTTGTGCGCTTTCGTGCATTTCTTCTGTCATAGAATTATTTTATTTTTTGTAATTGTATTAATTATTTTGCTGTTGTGCCTCAAGAGGAGAGACGGGTATTTCTACCGTACACGCACCATTACTCCCCGTGCACACCTCTTTTATTTCTTCTCCCCAGAAAATCCATATAACTACCCCCGCTGTTATTAAAACGACTGAGCCAATTCCAACGAGAAGTCGCTTGCTCGCATGAGGGTGAGGACCATGTCTTGTGTCTGGGAGTGTTTCCACCTCTTCTCCTTCGTTTGAGTTTTTTTCTTCTTCCATGCTCGTATTGTAACGCAGAAGAGTAAAAGAAAAAATACTTTACCAAGACATGTTCTTTATGTAAGAGGGGTTGATACGTATCGTCTTAGGATACATAACATAAACAAGAACAGGACTTACGCAAACAGATGGAGTTCGAGGAAAACGAGCAAAATTGAGTGAGCTGTACTAAACGTACTGTGAACGATATTTTGTGAAGTTTGACGACGAAATACGCTGTTTACGTAAGTCCTAAAGAAGTACGCATATGAAAAGCATAATCGCAACAAACATACTCACAGGACTCGTTGGATTTTCCCTTCTCACGCTTGCGGTACTTCACTTTTCAGCATTGTCCTAATATATAAGACCTCTTTCGAGGTCTTGTTTGTTTACTCCTCAATCTTTACAAACCGAGGAATTAGTACGCCGTCAACTTCTTTTGTTCCAAAAAACATGTCTTTGGGACGAACCCACATTGAGTTTTTTCCATATCCCTTAACCTCTCCTGGGTGAACATATACAACAAGTTCTTCTTCCGACTCTGAATGTCGTGCTATTCCTAACACAGTTACTTCTTCTCCCTTAAAGTGTTTATACTTCCCACAAATGTTTTCTTCCATATGTTTTTATAAAAAATTATAGTACAAGCTTTTTGTATCCAAAGCGTTCGAGTTCAGATTCGATATCTGCATACTTCTTCCCTGCGAGCATACCTCCCGCTATGAATTCTTCTTGAGTTACATCAGTAAGACAGAAGTCAGGTTTTTCAAAACCAGAAAGTTCTTCATCGTTTTCAAACTCCACATCAATAAGTACAAGCCCTTTAAGGTCTCCTTGAAACACGTCGATCTCAAGTGTCTTTCCTTGGTAAGGATAGTAATATCGGATTTTTGACACCCTTCTCCCTTTAGCGTGGGCAAGACTTTCAAACTCTCTCTGCTCAAGTGGTATCGTGGATTCTACATGCACAGAAGCATCTCCCTCATTGAGTGGACCCTTCTTAGTTATTTCGTACCTACCACCATTCTTTCGTACTCGAAGATGGAGATGGTCTTTGCCATTTTCAATATATACGTCTTCCATTATTTTCGAAGGACATGAAAGCAGGTCTTTTGGAAGTTCTCGTGCGAGG
>CAYWWH010000020.1:0-1764 GCA_964462155.1 uncultured Candidatus Saccharibacteria bacterium
GTTTGGTATTTTTTCACTCTACGTAAAAGAGATTCGGTCACGAGTTGCGGATTTTTTGAGGGATTGATCCTGCGGTTTCTAATTCGCTTTGCTCATAAAAAGATAACGTTAGAGATATGAAAAGTTGCGACAAACGGGGCAATTTGAATAGAGATATCCGCAAGACTTCGTAACCTCATATCCCTTGTTATATTCCCCGAAGGGAAATTTCAGAGTTGCTTGATGATGGTGTTAAACTTTAATTTCCATTCCATCAAAGACAAAATCAAAATTTATATCAGAATACAGTTTTTTCATTTTTTGGAGATGTTTCTCTCCCCAAATATTGATTTCAACTTCTTCTATGTGGGTTATAAGAGTTCTTTTTGGTTTAATTTCTCTTAATCTTTGCATTAAAGCATCAAAAGAAATTTCAGAAGGAATATTAGAAAATAACCCGCTCTCATTAATCAATAAATCTAAATCTGTGAAATTTTTGTAATAGTCGAAGTTAATAGTATCACAAGGTGAATATAAAACTTTCTTGTTTTTATTTTCAATCAAATACGCATAAACATCTGATTCTTTTCCTTTATAACCCACAACAGTTATAAAAACATCTCCGATTTTGATTATGTCTCCATCTTCAGTAAGGTGCAATGCCCCTGTTTTCTGGACATTGATATAATACTCGATAACAGGAAATCTTTGCTTAAGGGTCTCGAAAACATTTTTAGCAACAAAAATATTAACAGTCCTATCTGCTTTTTCGGTTCTGAAATTATAATACGATTCAAGAAGATGTCTTAAACCGAATGTATGATCTGGATGCCAGTGAGTTATGAATAAATTATCAACTTGTTTTATATTTCTTCGGTTTAAGGAATCAGCAATATCTTCTCCGCAATCAATGACTGTATTTATTTCATTGATAAAGATAGAACTGCTATTTCTCTTGAAAGGTTCTCCAAGTTTTCGAGCCATCTTGCATATTGTACATTGACAGTAAGGTCTAGGTGTGGGCATTGCACCACCAGAACCTAAAATCGTTAGTTTCATACTCATGATATTATCCTTAAAGTTTATATTTTAGTACGTTTTGTTTTTGTACTTGGATTGCAAGTTATAAATTGGCTCTAGCTTGTGAAGTAAACGACGTACTTAGACTGATGTAAATAAGTATCAATAAAGAGGCAATTATTGAAAAGTCACTGTCGTAGGAAAAATGGTCTGAAATCATTAGAACTACAACAACAGCGATGAGATTTGTGATGATGGTCCAAGCTATACCAAGCCATTTCATATACATTGAAATTTAGTTTATTAAGTATACGATAACACTATAAATGTGAATGTAAATGAAAAACATTTAATTTCTTATATAAGTTGAGTTGTAATAGATTATTTTTTTGATTGATATTCTGCAAACTCTTTGATAACGGGATTTGGTCACGAGTTGCGGATTTTGGAAGGGATTCGACCTCCGAGTCACTAACTATTTTGTATCGTACCTCACAAAATAGTAAGTGCTCGTAGGCTCGGCTCGGTGCTTCCTCGTGCTTAGGCACGCGCACCTGCGCCTGTTCGAATCCCTCCCGGCGTGTATGGGATTCGTCCCAGAATTGCGGATATTTTTTTCGTGATCTGCACTCAAAAACATCTCGCATTCTTGGACGGCCACTCACAGTTCTTCGCAAGCTCAGAACATGTTCCGTGGCTTCGATTCCCGACGTGAACAAAGCAATTTGTTCACTGCTCCCCGACAAAATAGTAAAAACCGAAGGA
>CAYWWH010000020.1:1774-9762 GCA_964462155.1 uncultured Candidatus Saccharibacteria bacterium
TGCTTTGGCCCGCGCACCTGCGCCTGTTCGAAGCCCTCCGGGCGCACATTTTTTAAACAAAAACACCCCATTCGGGGATGTTTTTCACATTCTGTGGGCAGGGAGGGATTCGAACCCCCGTAGGCTACTGCCGCTTGGTTTACAGCCAAGTGCGATTGACCACTCCGCCACCGACGCATAAACACTTCTTCGTGTTCGGCACAATACTAACACTATACCACTTACTCTGTAAACAGCTACCTGGTATGCTTATAGTACATGTTTGTTTTTTCACGGAGTGATGTGCGTTTAATTTCAATACTCGTTTTGTTTTTTGGTTTTCAGTTTTTCTTTTCTAATTTCGCTTTCGGCGCTGGCTTGGTGCCCTGTGTTGGGGACGCGGAATGCACGGTGTGTGATCTTCAGAAGTTGGCAGGGAATATTATAAATACGCTTATTATCTTAGGCACTATGGTAGCAACTCTCCTCTTTGTGTACGCTGGTATTCTCTACGTCTTTTCTCCTGCGAACCCTGGAAATATTGGAAAAGCTCACAAAATCTTTTTAAGTACTCTTTGGGGTTTTGTTACTATCCTCTCTTCTTGGCTTATTGTGAATCTCATTATGTCAACTCTCTTTAATTCCGATGATTTTGGTAACTGGAACTCGGTACTATGTAACAAACCTTCAAGTTTTTCACAAAATGAAAATGTTGCAGGACTGAACACTACTCCATCTTCCCAAGGAACAAACACAAGTGGTACTTCCCAAACCACTTCTCAAACAACGGGCTCAACCTCATCTGGAGGAAAGGTTCTGACTGACCAAGAAGCACGTTCAAAGTTGTCAGGAAATATAACGACATGGGAGTCTGCTCCTGGTAAGACTAGTTTTGAAGGAATTCAACAGACGACGATTGAAGGTGTAAATGCTCTCTCACTTGCATCAAAGGTTCCTCGAGGGGAGTTTGTGATAACTGGCGCAGTAGACAAGGGTGGTCCACATGCAGAGGGGACATACTCACATGAAAATGGATATAAGGTAGATGTTGACGATAGGTATGCGATTAGTCAGTATATTCAAAACAATTTTAAGGAAAGTGGCACGACTAGTGAAGGGTGGAAGAAGTATACTACGACTATTAATGGAATGAATGTTACCGCAGTACGTGAGACGACGCACTGGGACATTTCCTTTATACCAAAATAAAATGAAACGAATACTTACTTTGTTGATTGTTTTTAATCTGAGCATGGTTGCTTTCAATCTTGCGCTCCCGGGTATAGTTCAAGCATCGATTGTGCCCTGCAGAGGTGGGGAAGAGTGCACCGTATGTGACCTTCAAAAATTAGCTGCAAATGTTGTAAATACGCTTATTATCTTAGGCACTATGGTAGCAACTCTCCTCTTTGTGTACGCTGGTATTCTCTACGTCTTTTCTCCTGCGAACCCTGGAAATATTGGGAAAGCAAACGGTATTTTTAAGTCCACACTTTTTGGTTTTGTTATCATACTTTCAGCGTGGCTTATTGTTGATATCGTGATGAAGTCTCTGTACTCGGGAGAGATGGGAAAAGATTGGAATGCAATTTTGTGCCAATAATAGAGCAATACTAACATTGACTTTTTCCATTATTTGTATAGAGTAGTGCCATGTCACAAGATCATGTAGTAAAACTAAAAAGCACTGAAAGCAAGCACATGCGCTATGATGTGCGTAACAAAAAGCGCGTAGAAAAGAAGCTTGAACTTAAAAAATACGACCCTACTGTTAGAAAAACGGTTGTATATAAAGAAGTGAAGAAATAATTTTTTTCTATCCACGTTTTTTTGAAAGCGCCAATTTTACTTGGCGTTTTTGCATGGTATAGTACCTCGGACGGGTCCATAGTTTAGTGGTAAAATTTCGGTCTCCAAAACCGACGTCCTCCGTTCGAGTCGGAGTGGACCCGCAATTAAAACAAAGCACGCATGCTTTGTTTTAATTGCGGGTCCAAGCTTTGAGCCAATGCACAAAGCGTCTCCGACTCGAAGGCCGCAGTCATGTTCCGAGCCGACTGAAAGGAGGTGAGGAACAGACGAGGCGGGGTCGCAAGCACTTAGTATTTTTGAACTTGTGAAAAAATACTTAGTGACTTGGACCGAGTCGAGTTTGTGCCAATGCACAAAACGTCTCCGACTCGTGACACAAGGTCATTTCCATTTTTCTAATTCGCTTTGCTCATAAGAAAAATTGGTCAAAGCCGTAGCGATACCCATACCCATACCCATACCCATACCCATACTACATACTCATACTATCGTTCCATGCCCAACCCCCTCACTAACTACATAGCAGATAAAATATTTACCGTCACTGAGTACCTTACACTTGTAAACGAACTCCTTAGTCCGTTAAAAGTAAGTGTCGAGGGAGAGATAAGTGACCTCAAGATACTCCCCCAGTGGGTATTTTTTTCACTAAAAGATACTGAAGATGGTTCGCTCTTGCGCTGTGGTCTCCATGCAGGTGTTTTTCGTAGAATGGGAGTACAGGTAGAAGAAGGAATGAAAGTAAAAGTTGTAGGGTATGGCAAGATATCGCCCAATACGGGAAACTTTGGTTTCTGGGTATCAAGTATAGAGCCCTTAGGTGAGGGGGCACTTAAACGTGCGTATGAGCTACTCTTGAAAAAGCTTGAGAGTGAAGGTCTCTTTGCGCGTAAGCGGGAAATTCCAATGTGTATAGAGCATATTGGGGTTATTTCCTCTAAAAACGGAGTTGTGCTCCAAGATCTCATGAAAAACCTTTCTCCTAGAGGTATTCGCATTGACTTTATTCATTCAGGAGTCGAAGGCGCTTCGTCATCTTCTGAACTTTTGCAAGCAATAGAGTTCTTTAACTCAAGAAAAGAGAAGCCAGATGTACTCATTCTCATACGTGGAGGAGGGTCGCTCGAGTCTTTGCAGGGGTTTAACAATGAAGCTGTGGTGCGAGCGCTCTTTGCTTCACCCATACCAACGATAGTAGGTATAGGGCACGACGTCGATGCGCCCATAGTCACGTTTGTGGCAGATAGAAGCGCGAGTACTCCGACTGCTGTTGCTCACGTCATCAACGACTCATGGAAACCGCTTACAGAAGGTGCCCCTCTCATCGTTTCATCAATTACATACAAGTTTGAGAAGAGGATGCAAGAGGTGGAAAGGCGTGTTGAAAATGGGTTCTATAGAATGAAGCTTCCGCTCGAACGTCTCTTTGAAAAAGCGAAAAAGTTTGAACGATACTTTGATGAAGTTGTGCGGAGAGTTCCGTTTCTTTTAGAAAAGACAATCAATCGCGCCTCAAGAAGTGAAAAAGTGTTTTTAGAGAGAATGAATCGACGTGTACATGAAGTACAGACTCGAGTTGCTTCGTATGAAAAAATCATCATACTATCAAATCCTGAAACAATGCTCAAAAAAGGTTTTAGTCTCGTGTATACAAAAGGCAACGTGTTAGTTCGAAGTGTTGAAAATGTGCGTGAGGGAGACGAGCTTGCCGTTCGTCTTCGAGACGGTACACTGTTTACTAAGGTTAATAATAAGGAGTAGGTATGACTAATAAAAAAGAAACAATACAAGAACAACTTAAAGAACTTGAAGCGATAGCAGCTTGGTTTGAGAAAGATTCAGACTTTGACATCGAAGAGGGCTTGGCGAAAGTGAAGGAGGGAGCTGTACTCGTAAAGAAGCTACAAGAGCGAATCAAAGATGTCGAAAACGAGTTTCGAGAGCTAGAGTTAGATTCAAAATAAATAACTAACGCAGGAGTTGTGCCTGAGAAAACGCCTCTTCTTTTGAGGTAAACCATTGTATCTCTTTGTTTCTCTTAAACCACGTCATTTGACGTTTTGCGTACTTACGGAGTTCTCGAAGCATTTTTTCTTTCATCTCAATTTTTGTTATTTCATCGCGGAGGTATTCGCCGACAATGCGGTATTCGAGCCCAATTTCGTTAATACGTTTCCACGAAAGACCAAACACTTCTTTCATGTACTTTGTCTCTGCGACAAGTCCTTTTCGTAGCGTTGTGTCGAGTCGTTTTTCTATGCGAGAGACGAGTGTTTCAAGTCCAGGGTTGATACCAATCCACGTGACATCATATCGTGGTTTTTGTTTTGCGAGCTTCGGTACACTGCCGAGAGCTGTAGCTATTTCAATAGAACGAATAAGCCGACGAGGATTTTTCTGCTCCACCGACCTTGCTCTATGTGGGTCGAGTTTTTTTAATATTGCTAAAAGTTCTTCAGAATTTTTTCTCTCTAGCTCCTTTCGTAGTTTTTTATTTGGAGGGACATGTGGAAGTTCAGTACCAAAAACGAGAGCGTCAACGTAAAAACCTGTACCTCCTGCGATTATAGGGACCTTACCTTTCATTGTAATACTCTGTATCGCCTTTTCTGCCTCTTTTCGCCACTGTTCTACAGAGTACGCACATTTTGGGTTTGCAGTGTCTATACAGTAGTGGGGAATTCCTGCCATTTCTTTTTTTGTCACTTTCTCAGTACCGATATTGAGACCTTGGTATACCTGTCGTGAGTCAGCGGAAATAACTTCACCTCCGTGCTTTTTCGCAAGGGCTATCGAAAGTCCAGTCTTTCCACTCGCCGTAGGGCCAACAATAACGATAATTTTTTGTTTCTTTATCATGGTAGTATTTCGAAAGTCTACCTAGGTGTACAATATATGCAAATATGCAATAGTATTTATAGCTACTTTCAAGTTGTGTGTAGGAGATACGTAGCACACTACCTGTTTGTATTCTTTCTTGTACACATACAAGAAATTTTTATTATATAATTCAACAATGCGCAAGATATTTGAGACAGTAGAAACAATGTTTACAGCGGCACGGTACTCGCTTTCTTTTTGTTTACGGAATGCAAAACGTGACACATTATGGCGTCTTCTCACTGCGGTTGGGTCAACACTTCTTCTGTACCTCATCATTCAAGCGACGGGATCTGTTGTTAATACTGTTCAGGTATTGATTCAAAAAGGAGGGTTACATACTTTTTCAGATTTACTCAACAGTGAATTGAAGACCCCGCTACTCTTTTTTGCAGGGGTACTCATTTTTGGAGTAATTATCGGTCGTTTACATTGGTATTTTAGAGGGCGATGGAATATGACACTTCGGTACGCAAATCAACGTGAACTTAACGAGCACAGAGCGTCACTCGACATCGCTCGCTTTCGAAGTAAGGAGTATGATGATCTCTCAAAACGTATTCAAGAACTCCCCTCAGGGTTTCAGACGAGAATATGGTTTTCAGAAGAAATACTGAACATCTTTACAACCCTCATCTCTTTTTTCCTCTTTGGAGCATCTCTTGTTTTCTTTTCTCCCGTGTACGCAGTGGTACTCATAGTCTCCGCAATACCCATGATGTTGTTTGAGTTTCGGTTTGTAAACGTGTGGTGGAAACTCTTCCAAGAGCTCGTACCGCACCACAAGCGTAGAGCTGTCCTTGAAAAAGCATACCAAGACGTGCCTACGTTTGTGCAAGCAAAGATGTTTAATCAAATGCATGGTTTGAAAAAGGAAATAGATTTGAATATCGACACGGTATTATCTCTGTTTAATGCCGTACGTAAAAAAGCGATGGAATTTGAAATCATTACCCATTTTATTGCAATGCTTGGACTGGGAGGTGTTATCGTGCATGCCTCATGGACCACTGTGGTTACGATGGGTGAGATAGGAACTCTCACAGTAGTCATAGCAGCTTCACGTACGTTTCAAAGTAATATTGAAGCGATTGTCGCTCTTGTAGCTGAACAGTGGAACAGTGCAAAGGGTGTTATTCTTATTGAGAAAGAATTCATGGGTTTATTGCCAGTACTCGAGACGAAGAATCCAATTACGCCAACCTTCAGTGGCGCTCCGAAGATACGCTTTGAAAATGTAAGTTTTGCATACCCAGACACAGAGGCGTTGGTGCTCAAGAATGTCAGTTTTGAGATTGAGCCGGGGAGTAAGGTAGCGATAGTAGGGAAGAGTGGTCACGGCAAGTCGACGATACAGTCGCTCCTCATGCGAAACTATGACCCAACAGAAGGCACTATTTTTGCTGACACTGTTGATCTTAGGTCTATAAAGCCGAACGTCTGGAATACAGTCACCTCCTCGCTCACGCAGGAGTACTCGGTTCTTGAAAGGACAATACGAGAAGAAATAGCATCTTCCCGTCTTACTGACGCTGTTCAGGATGATGTCGTTCATGCCTCAAGTGTGTTTGCAAACTTTGATGAGGTGGTAGACAGTGATCCGCAAGGGTATGAGTCTCAAATAGGTGTCCAGTTTGGTGGACGAGACTTCTCAGGAGGAGAGAAACAGCGCCTTGCGCTTGCTCGAGTGCATTATCGCAATACACCAATACTCATTTTTGATGAGCCTGATGCACGACTTGATCCTGAGTCTGCACAAAAAGTCATAGAAAACATTTTTGCTTTGCAAGGTGTTACCGTTATCATGATTACGCACCACGTCTCTCGAGCAATGCTATGTGATAAGGTACTCGTTATTAAGAAAGGTGAGGTTGTGGAGCAGGGGAACCCCAACGAGCTACTTCAGAAAAATGGAGTATTCACTTCGCTCTACGAGAAGGATAAGAAACGACTTTCGTAATACGTACTATGCAAAACGGCACAATAGGAGTATTTGATTCAGGTTTAGGAGGTTTGACTATACTCAAAGAGTTCCTCAAAGTGCTTCCCGAGTATGACTACCTATACCTTGGAGATAATGAACGTGCTCCGTATGGCGATAGAAACCAAGACGAGATTTTTGCTTTTACCAAGGAAGGAGTTGAGTGGCTTTTTAGTGAAGGGGCAGGACTCGTGATACTTGCCTGTAACACCGCTTCTTCAAATGCGTTGCGCAGGATTCAACAAGAAGTGCTTCCTAAGAAGTACCCCGAGAAAAAAGTGCTCGGAATAGTGATACCAACTGTTGAAGAGATGGAGAAGTGTTCGATGACGAAGCATATCGGCGTTCTTGCTACACAGGCAACTGTCTTTTCAAGAGTTTTTGAGAAGGAGGCTGCGAAAAGGAGTGCACCGGTTCAGGTTGTCACGGAATCAGGAAGAGACCTAGCTCGACTCATAGAGACAAATGCTCCAAGTGATGTTTTAGAGAAAGAGATTGTGGATGTCGTGACAAGACTTGTTGAAAAAGATGAAAAAATAGACACGCTAGTCTTAGGGTGTACGCACTACGCGCTCATACAAGAAGAAATACAACGTTTTGTTGATCCACGCATACATGTTGTGGGACAAGGAGAGATTGTTGCAAAGAGCTTACAGAGCTACCTTGAGCGACATACTGAGATTGAGAAAAAATTGCGTAAAGGCGGGAAGGTGAGAATTTGCACGACAAGCGGTGAAGATGAGACAAAGAAAATGATGCGTTACTTTTTTGGAGAAGATTTGGATATTAGTGTCGCATGTATTGTGACTGGTTGACTTTTTCATTAATATTTTATATAACGCATGTAGGTTTAAAAACACTTTAGAAAGGAGGTGGCGCATGAAAGTGCTATGGACTGGTGTAGAGTTTCTAGAGGTGAAAAAAGATTCCTGTTTTAAAATATCGTTTTCTGGTATTAAAAGCGGGGATATTGGAGAAGTAACCTTTATTCTTCACGTACACAAACCTTTCTCAAAATGGAGTGAAGAGGCACTCCATCTCAGGTCATTCTACTCAGTTGAACCTTACTGTACGCTCTTTATAGAAAGTCAGTGTACACTTTTTGAAATTATTGGAAGAGATAGAATATTTTTACTTGCTCTTTTTCTCCCGAGTGTTTTAAAATTCTTTTACTTCTTTCGGGAGGAAGGTGCAAAAGAGGTTAATATCTCTATATCTTATGCACCTCCCGTAGAGTTGCGTGAAGGTGACAAAATTCTTCCTTTCTTTACTGATGATTATTTCAAAACCCTCTCTCTACAGTAGTTTGTGGAGAGAGGGTTTTTGTGCCGGAGGA
>CAYWWH010000020.1:9862-17738 GCA_964462155.1 uncultured Candidatus Saccharibacteria bacterium
GGGACTTGAACCCTCACACCTTTCGATACACGATTTTGAGTCGTGTGCGTCTACCCCAAAATATTTCAGTCGCCACGAAGGCATATGTGCCGGAGGAGGGACTTGAACCCTCACACCTTTCGATACACGATTTTGAGTCGTGTGCGTCTACCAATTTCGCCACTCCGGCATATGTGGATATCCCACAGTTTACAGCATTTTAGAATTAGGACAATTAGGGTACAATGTGTATATCGGGCTATTAGTTCGGGTGCGAATCTTGCCCGTCGCACCCTTTTCACCATCACACAATGAGCGACATTTATCGCGACTCGATCTTTTGGGTAGAGGTCGAGCGCATTAAGCCAAACCCATATCAACCAAGAAGAGAATTTGATCAGGATAAATTAGCTGGTCTTGCTGAGTCGATACGGATGTACGGACTCTTGCAACCGCTCACAGTAACGAGGTTAGAAACCCAAAAAGAAGATGGTGGTATATATGTCGAGTATGAGCTCATAGCAGGTGAGCGTCGTTTGCGTGCATCTAAGATTGCAAGACTCAGTCAAGTCCCCGTCATTATCCGTAGCGGGCAAGACACGGATGAGATGAAGTTTGAGCTTGCAATAATCGAGAACCTTCAGCGCGAGGACCTCAATCCCGTTGATAGAGCAAAAGCCTTTTATCGTCTCCATAAAGAATTTAATTTCACACATCTCGATATTGGAAGAAAGGTGGGAAAAAGTCGTGAGTATGTTTCAAATACACTTCGACTTCTCATGTTGCCTGAAGCTATTTTAGGATATATTTCAGAAGGACGTATCTCAGAGGGTCACACCCGTCCACTCCTTATGTTGAATGACAGGCCAGAAGAGCAAGCGGTGCTTGCAAAAGAAATACTCCTCAAACGATTGACTGTTCGAGAGTCTGAAACACTTGCTCGTCGAGCAGCTCAAGACAAGGTAACAAATCGACACAGGATAAATCCAGAGATACTCGATCTCGAGAGGAAGCTTACAGAAAAACTTGGCACTCGGGTGCAGATTGAACAGAGGGATGTTGGTGGAAAACTTGTCATTAGTTTCTTTTCAGCAGATGATTTGGCAGTGCTTCTTAATACGATGCAGTTAGAGCGAGAACATGAAGCTGTTGCACCTATTTTAAATGCTCAAAAAGCTGAAACACCTGAACAGGTTGAGGAAGTCGCTGAAAGTGAAGCCCTAGCAGCACTCGACACCGCTTCGAGTGTAGAGCGAGGTCTAGAACCACATGAACTTGGTTTTGAAAAAGAAGAGGTTGTTGAAAATAGTGAAGAAATGCAAGAGGGGGTTATTCCTAGTCCAAATCGACCACTTCCAGAAAGCATGACTCAAAAACCTAGTATCCTTTCTGAGGTTTTTGTTCCGCGACCAGTAGCTCCTGTTGTTGAAAAGAAAGTTGAAGAAGACGATAGTGACCTCTATTCGATAAGCAATTTCACTATTTAAGCTCACCAACAATAGCCCTCATTTGTTTGCTCAGTGCTTGTGTAATGTGTTTGCGAGCAATTGTTGTACGTATGTACTTCAGCCACTTTTTATTGGGGCGAGCATTTGGTTTTGTCTCGATTTGCACAATATCACCATTTGAAAGCGTTTCATCAAGGGAGACGAGTTTTCCGTTTATCTTGGCACCTGCTGTATGGTTTCCAATTTCAGAGTGTATTGCGTATGCAAAATCAATAGGGGTTGAGTTAATGGGGAGGTCGACGACGTCACCCTTGGGAGTGAAGACGAAGATGCGGTGGCTAAAGAAGTCATCACTAAGTTCTTGTATAAAAGTCTGAGTTTTTGGAGAAGAGTTTTCAATTTCATGAGCTATGGCAAGGTCGGTAACCCATTTTGGGGTTTTCTCTTGTAACCCATTGCCGTTGTTTTCTTGGGTACTTGGGTTTCTGACTACACCTCGTAAGAGTGAGGGGATGAGTTGCCTATACCAGAGGTTGTTTTTTTTCTTGTCACTTCTGTCAATATTTGAACCAGCTTCTTTGTATGAGAGGTGGGAAGCAATACCGTACTGTGCTTCCTGGTGCATGAGTTCAGTGCGAAATTGAATTTCAACAGGCCCGGCATCTTTTGTGATAACGGTCGTATGTATTGAACGGTACCCATTTGGCTTCGGAAAAGCAATGTAATCTTTAATCTTCCCGGGGAGAGGGCGCCAGAGAGTGTGCGCGACTCCGAGGGCTCGGTAGCAGTCTTCAATACTTCCAACTATGATACGGATAGCAAGTAGATCGTATATATTTTCAATATCGCCATTTTTACGAAGTGTTTTCTTATAGAGTGAGTACAGTCCTTTAACGCGGGATTCAATGCGGAATCCTTTCACACCTTGGCGTACGAGGTTTTCCTTGAGCGCCTCGATAATTACTTTGAGTTTTGGCTCCTTTGCGAGTTTGTTTTCTTTCATTATCTCTTCCATTTTTGTGTACTCTTCAGGATTGACATACTTGAAAGAGAGGTCTTCAAGTTCTCGTTTTATTTCTCCCATTCCAAGTCGATCAGCAAGTGGTGCGTAGATGGTGAGAGTTTCTGAGGCAATACGTTCTCGTTTCTCAACGGGGACATGTTCAAGTGTCATGATATTGTGTCGTCTGTCCATGAGCTTAATGAGGAGGACGCGGATATCTTTACTTGTGGCGACGAAGAGACGGCGAAGGCTCTCAATGTGTCTTTCGGTGCCACGGTACTTGAGTTCTCCCAGTTTAGTAACTCCTTGAACGAGTGTGAGGACTTCTCCTCCAAATTCACGCATTATCTCCTCTTCTGTTATTCCAACATCTTCTATCGAGTCATGGAGGAGACCAGCGGCAATCGTTTTTGCATCCATATCAATTTCGGCAAGTGCATACGCTGTGGCATAGAGGTGATTTAGGTAGGGTTCTCCAGATTTCCTCTTGTGGTCTTTGTGGGCGTTTCTAGCAAATTCAAACGCTTTTTTAATGAGTGCCTTATCAGCCTCTGATGGCTTCGTTATGAGCGAAGTAATCTCTTCTGCAGACATGTTTTCAAAGTCAGGAAACTTCATGTTTACACTATGAGCCATAACATTTTTTTGAGCAAGTACCTCGACTGCGAAAATAAAATTTGACGAATTCTCCTATATGTTTTTCCATCATCTTGTGGGGATAATTGTGTACAGGAAGGTAAGGAAGTGGTGTATAGTGGTAACTAAGTGGGATGAAGTGGTGAATATCACTCATGTCGCGCGAATTATCAGTATAGATTTCCAGTCATTAAAAAGTGGAGAGTAATGCATACGATAATTCTTTTCCATGCTCATCGGAGAATACAGACACATTCTAGATGAGAAGCGGAGAATAGCGCTTCCGGCAAAATTCAGACGTGCGCTTGGCAAGAAAGTCATCATTACGCGCGGACTCGATTCCTGTCTCTTTGTCTTTAGTCAGAGAGAGTGGCATACAAAGGTCGAGAAACTCAACCAGCTCTCAATGGGTCAGGCTGATTCTCGTGCGTTTGCTCGCTACTTTTTCGCTGGAGCCACAGAAACAGAAGTCGATAGTCTTGGGAGAATTCTTGTACCTTCTGAACTTACGACACATGCGGGACTTAAGAACAAAGCAGTGCTCATTGGAGTAAATGATCGTTGCGAAATCTGGAGTGAAAACGCTTGGGACACGTACCGTCACTCGGTTGAAAAGGAGGCGGACAGTGTTGCAGAAAAGTTAGGAGAAATTGGTGTGTTGTAGGTATGGAACAAAAACAAGAGACATCATCAAAGACTGTACATATTCCTGTTCTTTTACATGACGTTATTACGGTTTTAGCTTTAGAAAAAGGTGACCGTGTTGTTGATGGCACACTAGGTGGTGGTGGGTACACGGAGGAGATCCTACAGCACCTCGGTAAAAATGGAAAAGTGCTCGGCATCGACGCAGATAGAAGTGCGCTCAGAAGAGTTGAAGAGCGCTTGAAAGGTGAGCATCGCGTTGTATACAGAGAAGGCAACTTTAGAACCATCGATACACTTGTCGAAGACGCGCAGTTTGGAAAGGTTACAAAGATAGTACTTGACCTCGGACTCTCGTCTGACCAGCTTGAGGCGCACAGCGAACGTGGTTTTAGCTTTATGCGCGATGAACCTCTCGTGATGACTTTTACCTATCTTCCAAGCAAAGACACACTTACCGCTTGGCATGTGGTAAATGAGTGGGGTGAAGATACACTTGCGGATATCATATACGGATTTGGTGGTGAAAAGAGAGCAAGAAAAATTGCACACGCAATAGTGGAAGCAAGAAGTGAAAAACCAATAGAAACAAGCGGAGTATTGGCGGAAGTCATTTCAAACGCAGTTACTTCCTATAAAGGGATTCACCCAGCGACAAAAACGTTTCAAGCGATTCGTATGGCGGTAAATGATGAGCTCGGGGCACTTGAAGATGTTCTTAAAAAGAGCCTGACACTTCTTGAGGAAGGGGGGAGAATAGCTATCGTCACCTTTCACAGTCTCGAAGACAGATTAGTAAAACAAACATTCAGAGATTGGGAGAGTGAAGGTAGGGGGAAGCGCATCACAAAAAAACCAATAGTCCCAACCCGGAGCGAGGTGCTCATGAATAGGCGAGCAAGGAGTGCCAAGGTGCGTTGTTTTGAAAAGAGGGGAAGGTAGTAACGTCGTATTTATTTATGCATATAAGTTCATTACAAAAACAAAAACATGGTAGTTCAAAAAATAAAAGCAATACGACTTCAGAGAGAACAAGTTTTTTCATGGACTCTATGGTTTTCGGTGATTTTTTTCATTGGCTTATATTTTTACTTTACTGCTGTGAGTGTCGTGCAGATAGTGCTTCGTGAGGAACTCATTGTAGAGATAGAAAATACAGAGTCAAAAATCAGCGAACTTGAAGCATTGTATTTTTCACGATCTAACGAGCTCACGCTCGAATCCGCACAGGCTCATGGGCTTGTTGCGCTTTCAAAACAAACGTACATCCATAAGAGTGGAGACGGTACTCTCTTAACACGTAGTGATTAACATAGTGAGCATGCGATCTGAACTTGTAGTGAGAATACGTATACTCATTGCTTTGTGTGTTTGTGTTATATGTCTTATTGTGGGACGTCTTTATGTTCTTCAAATTGCTCACGGAAAGAGTTTTGAATCAGAAGCTAACAATCAGTACGTACGTTCTGCTCGTGATATTTTTGACAGAGGATCGATTTTTTATACTGAGAAGAGTGGTGAGCGTATTGCGGCAGCATCACTTAAAACAGGATACCTCCTTGCGATAAATCCGAATCGCATAACCTCACCTGAAGAAGTGTATTTAAAACTTTCAGAAGTTATTGAACTTGATAAAAGTGAGTTTATTTCACGTGCTGAAAAAAAAGATGATCCATATGAGGAGATAAGGCGAAAGATAGACCCTGACACCGCTGAGCGTATTGAGGAGAAAAATGTTAAAGGGGTCCAGCTTTTCCGTGAGCAGTGGCGATACTACCCAGGGGGGTCAGTCGGTAGTCACATTCTTGGATTTGTTGGGTTTAAGGAAGGAGGTGAAGAACTTGTCGGACAGTACGGCCTTGAGCGATACTGGGATTCGGTTCTTATACGCAAGAGTGATAGGTTGTATGTAAACTTTTTTGCTGAGATGTTCTCGAATACACAAGAAGTATTCACCAAAGATGACACCCTCAAAAGAGCGGGAAGTATCGTGACGAGTATCGAGCCCTCTGTACAACAAATGCTCGATAGAGTTCTTCAAAAGACACAGGAAGAATGGGGAGCAAAACAGCTCGGGGGTATTATTATCGACCCAGAAACTGGCGCGATATACGCCATGAGCTCACTCCCGACTTTTGACCCAAATGAGTTTACTGAAGTTGAAGATGCGCGAGTGTTTCGAAATCCATTTGTTGAAGATGTGTATGAAATGGGGTCAATTATTAAGCCAATAGCGATGGCGATTGGTCTTGATGAGGGAGTGGTGACGGCAAAGAGTACGTACACAGATACTGGTATGATAGTGCTCGAAGGGGGTTCAAAGATAAGTAACTACGATGGAAAAGCGCGTGGAACAGTCGACATGCAAGCCGTCTTAAATCAATCACTCAACGTCGGCATGGCTCACGTAGCTGAAAAGGTAGGCCCTGAGCGCTTTGGTATCCGTATGAAAGAGTTTGGTCTCGGAGAAGAGACTGGTATTGATATCCCGTTTGAGGTGCACGGGCTTATCGATAACCTCAACGAAAAACGACGAGTTGAGCAAGCGACAGCAGCGTTTGGTCAAGGTATCGCACTTACGCCGATAGCGACCGCTCGAGCACTCTGTGCACTTGGAAATGGTGGATACTTGGTAACACCACACTTTGTAACCGACGTCGTGTACGACCTCGGTGACACTGCGCACGTAGCACCCGACGATAAAAAGCAAATTTTAAGCACTAAAGCATCAGAAGAGATAACGCGTATGCTCGTAGAGGTTGTCGACAGCTCACTTCGAGGCGGTACAGTTAAAAAAGAGCACTATAGGATAGCAGCGAAGACAGGAACCGCGCAGATAGCAAAGGTGGGCGAACGTGGCTACTACGACGACAGGTACCTCCACTCCTTCTTTGGGTACTTCCCAGCATACGAACCAAAGTACCTCATCTTCCTGTACCATGTTGAGCCCGTAGGAGCGAAGTACGCATCAGAAACTCTCACTGACCCGTTCATGGAACTTGTAGATTTCTTGATAAATTATTACGCTATCCCACCTGACAGGTAGATGGACATACGAAAACAATATTTCACACTGGTATCTTGTCACTACGGGTAAACTCTCGTCATCGCGAGTGTAGTGAAGCAATCCAAAAGAGAACACTATTTTTCATAATTATAACTTCTTCATCAGCCAATATACTGTGGTAAAATATTGATATATGAAAGATACACTTAAAAAAGCAGTAACGAGTATTCTCATAGCAGAATCAAAAGTAATCATCAAAAAGTATTCTCCAAAGGTAATCACGGTGACAGGAAGTGTGGGGAAGACAAGTACAAAAGACGCCATTTACTCCGTACTCTCAAGTTCGGAGTATACACGTAAGAGTGAAAAGAGTTTCAACAGCGAGATTGGAGTTCCGCTCACCATCCTCGGACTTCCAAATGCGTGGTCAAGTTTTTTCGGATGGATAGAAAACATAGCCGAGGGTTTTTGGGCTATTCTAAAAAAAGAGACATACCCTAAGTGGCTCGTTCTCGAGATAGGTGTCGATAGACCAGGCGATATTGCAAAGTTGTCATGGCTCAAGAGTAATGTCGTTGTGTTTACCTACTTTCCTGACATCCCAGTGCATGTGGAGTACTTCAGTACCCCAGACGATGTTATTAAGGAGAAACGTGAGCTTAAAAAGACCCTTCTCCCAGAAGGCACACTCATCTGCAATGCCGATGATCCAAAAATGCAGGATGAGAAGGTTCTTGAAGGACAGCACGTACTCACCTACGGGTATAGCAAGAGTGCGCACGTGAGGGGCTTTGACTACGAGGTAACCTACGAAGAGGGACGACCGAAGGGTATCGCATTTTCAGTACAGTTCCAAGACAAAGTGGTTCGTCACACCTACGACGGCGTACTCGGTGCTCACCATGCGTACCCGCTCCTCGCTGGAGTTGCTGTTGGGGTGTCTGAGGGCAAGGTGTTTGAGCAACTTTTCGAAGGACTTTCTCGCCATGAGCCAGCGCCAGGGAGAATGCGTATTTTACGAGGGAAGAAAAACACAACAATCATAGATGACACATACAACAGCTCTCCCGCAGCTGTTAAAGCTGGTTTACAAGCTCTTCACGAGCTACAGGTGAAAGGGAAAAAAATAGTAGTGCTCGGAGACATGCTTGAGCTTGG
>CAYWWH010000021.1:0-17507 GCA_964462155.1 uncultured Candidatus Saccharibacteria bacterium
CAGTGTGAGGGGTAACTGAACCAGTCTTAGCAAGAACCTGACCGCGGTGAACATCGTCTTTCTTAGTACCACGGAGGAGGATACCTGCATTGTCTCCTGCCTGACCTTCATCGAGCTGTTTGTTGAACATTTCGATTCCTGTAATGGTAGTCTTTGTTGTAGGTTGGATTCCAACGATTTCAACTTCAGTACCTACCTTGATAGTTCCGCGCTCAATACGGCCTGTAACAACGGTTCCTCGACCTTCAATAGAGAAGATGTCTTCAATAGGCATGAGGAATGGTTTATCAACCTCACGTTTTGGCATCACGATGTACTGATCAAGTGCATCTGCAAGTTCAATAATCTTCTGAGCCCATGGGTCACTCGCGTCCTTGGCCTCAAGAGCTTTAAGACCTGAACCACGGATAACTGGGGTGTTCTTTCCATCAAAACCGTTCGCATCGAGAAGCTCGCGGAGCTCTTCTTCTACGAGATCAAGCATGTCAGGGTCATCGACCATGTCACACTTGTTCATGAAGATAAGAATCTGGGGTACACCAACCTGACGAGCGAGGAGCACGTGCTCTCGAGTCTGTGGCATAGCACCATCAGTAGCTGCAACAACGAGAACAGCACCGTCCATTTGAGCGGCACCTGTGATCATGTTCTTGATGTAGTCTGCGTGACCTGGAGCGTCTACGTGTGCGTAGTGACGATTTGGGGTCTCGTACTCTGAGTGGTGTAGAGCAATAGTAATACCACGCGCCTTCTCTTCAGGTGCGTTGTCGATACCATCTACTCCTTCAATACGTGCATTGTATCCCTTGTCTTTTGCAAGGTTACCCAACACATGAAGGATAGCGGCCGTTGTAGTGGTCTTACCGTGGTCAACGTGGCCGATTGTACCTACGTTAACGTGTGGCTTTGACCTGTCGAAAACTTCTGCTGCCATAGTTATGTTTATTTAATATGTGGAGCTCCTTGCGGAGGTGAAGGCGCGAGAACTTTGCCTCAACACCGAAAGGGCGCTCTCCTTTAGCATGTCGATATACTCAACTTGCTAAATTCTAGTAACACCACATCAAGCACCCCTTATTATTGGTTTTGGAGACATACAAAGAGCCTCCGCATTCACATAAAAAGCGCAGATGCGGTACGGGCAATACTACCGTATGTATGGGTGAAGTCAACCCTGTACAATTTTAAAAATCTTTATACTTCGTGGGCAAAAGCGAATGTAGTGAAAAAAGATACGAAACATGGTGCCATTCAAGGTTTACAACGTATTTCTTTTCCTTTTCGACTACACCTATTCACAGGTAATTCACACCTTATTCAGCTGGTATTCCACAAGACCCTCCGCACGTACCCGCGTGAACACAGTTAAAACTTGCGCAAAAACCCTTAGAAAGTACCGTTTCTGCTAGTTCCTTTCCACCACTTCGAACGAGTCTCCCATGTGCAAGTATGTGGACATGGTCTGGGGTCACGTACTCAAGGAGTGAAGGATGATGACTAATGAGTAAAAAACCAACACCCTCCTCCCTAAGAGATTTAATGACAGCAAAGACTGTGCGAAGCGCATCAACATCAACTCCAGAATCTATTTCATCGAGTATTGCAATTTTTGGTCTTAAAATTGCCAACTGAAGTATGTCTGAAAGCTTCTTCTCACCGCCTGAGAGCCCTTCAGAAATCGGTCTGTCCAAAAGATGTTTCGGGATACCGTACTTTTCGGCTTTTCTTTGAAGGTCGAGGTAAAACTCTAAAATGGAAACATCGACTCCCGTGAGTGTTGTGTACGCTTTATGGAGAAAAGTTGCCAAGGATATGCCTCCTATCTTTGGGACATGTTGTGTAGAAAGGAAGAGACCAAGACGTGCTTTTTCTAAAGCACTCTTGTGTGTTATATCTTCACCAAAAAACATAGCTTTTCCAAGGGAAATGCGGTAGTTTGGGTGCCCCATAATACTGTTCACAAAGGAACTTTTCCCTGAGCCATTTGGCCCCATGAGAATTGATATGCTTCGTGAGGGAATTGTGAACGTTACGTCACGCACTATATCCTTCCCTCCCCCCTCAACTGTTACTGTTTGTAGCTCTAACATACCTTTTGAAGTGCTTCTTTAAGACCAGTAAAAAGGAGCAACGCGCACTTTTCTCTTCCTATACTTATAGGAATACCGAGAAGCTTGTATACGGTATCTTCTGTAATCATACGTGCCTCTTCTACTGTTTTATTTTTTAAAGCGTCTGTAAGTAGTGATGCAGCCGCCTGTGAAATAGCGCACCCAACCCCAGAAAACGTCGCATCCGTAATCACACCCTCGTGTATCTTTAGGTATAGAATAAAAGAATCGCCACACGAAACATTCTTTGCAGGCATTCGAATATCGGGGTCGAGCATTTCCTCCTTGTTGTGAGGGTTGGTATATAGATTTAGTATGTGTTGTTTGTATATTTCTTCGTTACTCATAGGTACTGTGAAAAATCCTTTGTACATCCTTTAGTCCCTCCACTAACGCATCGATATCTTTCTTGTTTGTATAGAGATACATACTAGCTCGAACACTTGAGACTATGCAAAGTTCTTTGTGAAGCGTAAGCGCACAGTGGTGTCCGGCTCTGACCGCAACCCCACTATTTCCCAAGACCTGTGCCACATCATGCGAGTGAATACCCTCGAAAGTAAAAGATACTATGCCTATGTTTTTTTCAGGAGGCGTTGAAATAATGCTAAGTCCGTCTACTTTTTTTAAGCTCTCGAAAGTGTAGGTGAGAATCTCTTGCGTGTGTGCACGGATCTTTTCAAGTCCTACACTTTCAAGGTATGCAATCGCTGCTTTAAGACCAATAGCTCCTGCAATTGGTGGAGTTCCTGCCTCATATGACCAAGGTGAATCGGTGAGCACATAGTCTGTTCGAGAAACATCTTCAACAATACCTCCTCCTAAAAAGCTTGGGGATAATTTCTTAAGTAACTCTTGCTTCCCGTAAAGAATACCAACACCCGTAGGTCCGGACATTTTATGTCCTGAGAAAAACAGGAAATCTGCACCAAGTTCTTGTACGTTTAGTGGCATGTGCCCTACCCCTGCCGTTGCATCAACAACAACAAACGCGCCTTTCGCATGTGCAAGGTCTGCAATTTTTCGTACATCGTTAATGGTTCCAAGAACATTACTCGCAAGTGTGAGGGCAACAAGTTTTGTCTTGTCGGTAATAACTGTTTTTGCTTGCTCATAGTTAAGTTCACATCCTCTAAGCTCTATGTATCGAAGAGTGAGCTTTTTTCGCTTCGCAAGTGCTTGAAGTGGTAGGAGTACGGCATTATGTTCCATGACAGTCGTCACTATTTCATCCCCTTCTTGAAACATACTCCCATGCTCCAGCATATATATGAGCATATTTGAAGAAAGTGTCGCCCCAGCAGTAAAGATCACTTCTCTTGTGTCTGCACCAATAAATCGAGCCACACTCCCGCGAGCATCTTCGTACTCTCTTGAAGCTCTCTCTGCTTCGCTATAGAGACCACGATGGATATTTGAACGATATTCTCTGTAGTACGTATCCATCGCTTCAAGTACTGGAGTTGGAGTTAGAGACGTAGCAGCAGAATCAAGGTACACCGAAGATTCTTCTTTTTGAAGCATCGGGAAGTCCTTACGCACTGATTCAATGTTCATCTCTTTATTTTATGAAAATAATAAATTATCTAGTGTCCCTCTATCTCAAGTTCAATTAATCTGTTGAACTCAACTGCATACTCCATGGGAAGCGCCTTTACGACTGGTTCAACAAAACCAGAAAGAATGATACGTATCGCCTCATCTTTCTCTATCCCCCTACTCTCAAGGTAAAAGAGTTCCTCTTCACCGATACTTCCAATGGTTGCTTCGTGACTTATCTCAACATCATCTTGCTTGTTCTTCACAACGGGAAACGAGTTTGCCTCAGATTCGTTATCAAGAAGTAGCGAGTCACAAACGAGAGAAGCTTTCGACCCATGCGCCCCACGAGAGACACTGACAAGTCCTCGATAATTTGAAACACCACCGTCTTTACTTATCGATTTTGAGTGAATAGTACTTGTTGTATGTGGAGCGAGGTGAATCGCCTTTGCTCCTGTATCTTGAACCTGTCCCCGTCCCGCAAAGACGACGCTCACATTTTCACTCGTTGCATGCTCACCTCTAAGGACTGAGGTGGGATAAAGCATGGTCACACCGGACCCCATGTTGCCACTCACCCATCGCATGTGTGCATTCTTTTCAACGAGAGCACGTTTTGTGTTGAGGTTATAGACATTTTTAGACCAATTCTCAACACTTATGTACGTCACTTTCGATCTCTCACGAGCAAATATCTCAACACACCCAACATGGAGTGAGGAAGCATTGTATCTCGGAGCACTACATCCTTCGATGTAGGTCACCTCAGACCCTTCATCGGCAACTAGAAGTGTGTGCTCAAACTGACCACTTGCACTCCGATTCATTCTAAAGTACGCCTGAAGTGGTTCTTGCACCTTTACCCCTTTCGGGACATAGATGAATGTTCCCCCACTCCAGACCGCACCATGGAGTTTTGTAAACGTATGGTCTTCTACAGGCACACAGGTGGTCATGAAGTATTCTTGAAGCAGATCTGGATACTTTTTCATAGCAGTATCCATGTCTTCAAAAATGACCCCTTGCTCAACTAAACTTTCTTTCAGTTTGTGGTATACCCCATGCGAGTCATACTGCGCTCCGACTCCTCCTAGGTACTCTTGCTCTGCTTTGGGTATTCCGAGCTTATCGAACGTTTCAAGTATTTCTTTTGGAAGTTCTTCCCATATTGTCTTCTGCTCGATTTCTGGATCAATGTAAAACACTATCTCATCAAGATTTAGCTTTGAGATATCAGGACCCCATGAGGGAAGAGGAGATTTCTCAAAGAGTGAAAAAGCGTTGAGTCTCTTATCTTTCATCCATTGTGGCTCGCCCTTACTCTCTCCAATATGAAGAACAAGATCTCGAGTTACCCCTTTCGTAAATGTGACTTCTTCCATGTCACACTAGTATATAGTGGCATATGATTTGAGCAAAAGACTTAGAGCCTAATTTATTTGTGAGCGATACTGATTGTCTTTAAGAAAGCTAACAGACAATAGGAAAGAGGCTGTGAAAAACACCATATCTAAGATAGGGCTTTCGAGAAGACAAGCCAGTGAGGGGTATGGGGATATTTAAAATTTAGAGTTGTTTTGACAAACCTCTAGTACCCACGAGGTTGAACCTCAAAACCGACAGAATCAACAACATGAAGTCCGCTGTCATCAAGCTCTATCGAACGATACATGAGCGTAGAACCACATACAGCCCTTTTCCCATCCCAGTCATACTCACTCACTGCCTGATCATAGAGATGAACAGAGCCGTCGAGGGGAACTGATTTTTCAAACACCATGGTAGTTTTTTGGAAGCATGCCGTAGTAACAAAGATGTTTGAGTTTTGAAGTGAAAGTTTTGTTACGTCAGAAGAAAAAGAGATGGTATCCCCATAGTGAATATCACCTTTGATTTTTAACTCAAGTACACCCTCAATTCCCGAGAGAGGTGTTGCTGCATACAAATTTCCTGACAGCTCAGTCATGGCGGATTTTATAATGAGCCCAAATGCAAGAGCCATGCTCCCTATAAGAAGGATGCCGAGATATGGTCGAACATGTCGTACATTATTGCGAAAACTTGTATCTATCATGCTTTATAGTAAACCACATTTTTACAACTATATGAACAAACTCTTCAACATATCATATTATCTGTTTGTAATTAGTATTTAGTATATACTTAAGACTTACGCAAACGGATGCGATTCTAGGAAAACGAGCAAAATGGCGTGAGCTGTACTATAGGTACAGTGAGCGACATTTTGTGAAGTTTGACAACGAAGCGCGCCGTTTCCGTAAGTCTAACACTATCAAATAATGGATGGAGTACTACGTTGCAGCAGATACGCATTTGGTCCAAACAGACTACATTTCTGTGGCCCTGATGCTAACCGTGAAATTTGGGAGTACCTCAATGATGGCTTTACTGACTTTGGTCTCCAGAAACTCCTCAAAGGATTTGAAACTCTCTATCCATACCTTGACCGTATCGCGAGAAGTAACCATATCCCTGACCCGTTTGATGCGCGCGTTGTCGATGCCTACTGGATAGGCAACGAGCTCTTGGGCAAGATCGACAAACAAACCCTTTTAGAACATTACGTCGATGACATGCGACTCAAAGACATACTCCCAATTAAAAAGTTTCGAACGTTTGAAGAAAAGATTCGTGAGGGTATACTCCCTAACCACACCTGCCACGTCATCAACGTACCAAAACGCATGGGACGTGAGGAGATAGACACATCCCTCCCCTTCATGGATTCATGTCGTATCAGCTGGGGCAAGGTCACTGCGGTTTCTGGACCGAACATTACACTTCTCTACGAACCACTTCTCCTCCAAGGAGACACGTTCGTGTTAGGTGAACCTGTAGAAAAAAAGATAGTACGACGTCTTGAAGCAGACTATGACATAGAAATGCTCAAAGTAGGAGAACATGTCTCCCTTCACTGGGATGTTCCTTGTGAAGTGTTGCAAGAAGAAGATATTGTTCGATTACGCTCATACACTCTCCATGCAATAAAACTCGCAAATATTGACACCCTTCGATAAGAACCTATACTGAGCAGAGATTTTTGTTCTCAACAGTGAAATAACTAAAAAATGAACAAAAGGAGGTTCTCATGCCCATTCCACTACCCACGACCCCTGAGCAATTCTGTTGGCTGTACGCGGTTGGATGCCTCGAATATCGACATCAGGAAGGTTCGCTTGAGGAGGAGGACTATCTCATGGCACTTGAGTACCTCAAGTGTTTTGAGTACCCCCCTTCCACTCTCGTGCGTGACTGGTTCCCAAAACCGTTCGAAAAAATTAAGGAAAAAGATCTTCCCTGCACTCTCGAAGAAATGCAAAACTTCTGGAGAAAGAGACATACCGTAGATGATGAAAAGACGCCTGTTTTTTATGGCAAGATTTCCTCTATAACAACCATTCCACGCAGTCACACCTTCGTGAGAATCGCTATCAGAAGATACGTAAACCTCGCACATGAGGAAAAAAGTGTTGTGGCTCAAAATCTCCACGGGTACGACATATCAATCGATGATGAAGTTATCATCCATGGCTCAATTGTTGCGGAGAAAGTGTAAACTCTCTCATCACACCATCACGAAGCGCCGATTGCTTTTGCTTTCGGCGCTTTATCTGTACACTATTTTTATGCACGTATATTTATTCGGCAATCCTGATTTAGAAATGGATTCCCTACCGCTACAACTGTTGCCAAAACTGCGAGAACAATTCCCTGACATCACGTTTACTGTACTCGATCCAAACGAAGAATGGGATGTTGAAAGAGACATGGTTATCATCGACACCGTTGTCGGCATAGAAAAGGTTACCGTATTTGAAAGTCTAGAAGCATTTAGCAAAACCCCTCGCGTCACCTGTCATGACTTCGACGCCTACACTAACCTCCTTTTTCTCAAAAAACTTGGGAAGGTATCTTCAGTAAAGATTTTAGGTGTCCCGCCAAGCATTTCTCAAGATAGAGCACTTGAAGAAATCAAAAAGTTTCTTGTGTAAGTCCTACTTAATCGTCAAATCAACTTTCAGAAAGTGAGCGGCACAAGACATGCAAGGATCATAGGCGCGGATAAGTTTTTCGAGCTCGAACGTTATCGCTTCTGTATCGGTCACCCCTTTTGCCACGAGTTCTTCTACCAAACGTCCACAGTCTTCTTCAATATTTATCTGGTTCTGCCCCGTAGGCACGATAACTTCTCCGTCAATTATTTTTCCATCTTCTCCGACATGCACTTTGTGGTAGAGCGCACCACGAGGAGCCTCGATAACTCCGATACCCACAGCATCTCGATACGGTTTCTTTATAACTTCTTCTTTTTGAATCGGATTGTTTCGGAGAAGCTCAATGCTTTCATCAATTGAATGAACGACTTCGATTGCCTGCGCGAGGTTGTTGTGGAAGATATTAGTCGATGGGAAAAGCGCCAGCGCTTCTTTACATGACTCAATCGTTTTTGGATGGAGCTTATCCTTAGCTATATTCATACGCGCAAGAGCACCTACCATGTATGGGTCGCCCTTGTACTCGTACGCACTTGCTTGCGAGTACGGGAGAACGACATGATCAACAAGTTCACGGTACTTTTTCTCATCATACACCTCACCTTTGCTTGTTCGTATCCTACCGTTTATGTAGCCATATCCCTCATCAGGCAAGAGTGCCATGTAGTCGGTATGTCTATCGAACACAAATGGTGCTTGTACAAACTCTTGCACTAAACGAAGTGAAGCTTCTCGCACGCTCTCAAGTTTCTTAATAGCCTCATCTATCTCACTTTGCTCTGGGAAATGTATGAAACCACCGATAACAGGGTACATTGCGTGGATAGAGCGCCCTGCGATTATCGTAGCGAGATAGTTCCCTGCTGCTTTTATTGCGAATGCATCGTGGAGGAGTTGATCTTGGTGAGGATCGTTTTCGTCAAAATCAAGAAACGCATCTTTCCCATAGATATCTGGCATACAGAATAGGTAGAGGTGAAGTGCATGGTCCCGTATCGTAAGGCCATGCATCGTAAGTGAACGAAGCATCTCGGTTTGCTTGCTTGGTTGCATGTCGAGCGCCATTTCGCACGCTTCAATAGCAGCAAGTACATGAGCATTTGAACACGTCCCACAAATACGGGAAAGGTGTGAAGGAACTGAAAGTATACTTTTACCTTTAAGTGCTTCTGTGAAGAACCTCTTGTACTCTTCTGTCTTAAACTGCACTTTTGTCGCTTTCCCATCTTCTACAGTAATGCTAATAGAAGCATCTCCTTCGATTTTAGTGATATGTTCGAGGTCTATGTTTATCTGGTGCATGTAGTTAGTTGTTAGGAGTTGCTAATTCTGGACGGAGTTCTAGAACAAGAGCATTTACCGCTTTCAAAAACATATCTGCGTTCATCGGACATCCGGGGACTGAAGCATCGACAGTGACCACGTCTGCCACTTTCTTCACTTCAGGCAGTGCTCCAAAACGATCTACGAGAAATTGTATTGCTTCTTTTTGCTCAGGAGTGAATGTATTGCGCTGACTTGCTGGCACTCCTGTAACTGCGCACGCACCAACTGCTACCACCTTTTTACTGCGACTGCGAATATCTTTAAGCTTTTCTTCATGCTCTGGACTTGCGATAGCTCCCTCAATAAATGCAATATCGAACTCGTCGTAAATATTGTTCTTTTTAAGGACTTTGACGTGACGAAAGTCAAAAATCTTTTTCCACTCCTGCCAATGATCGTTTAATAACTCTGTAAAGAGAATTGTATTGTCCTCTGAACATGAGAAGACAAACCACCCAATTTTTATTTTTTCAAAATTTTCTGTATTCATTCTGGTATGATACCAAAGGCAAGTCTCTTATGCACCACCACCTCTTGTAGAACACGCAAACTCTGTTTACGTACACTTGTGAACGTTTCCTTAACACTACTCAATAACAAACAAGTGGATATACACACTATGAATCTCAACACCACTCACGGTATACTCTATGCATGGACGCTGGTCTTTCACGTATTAAAACGATTGCTATCGGTGGCGCTGCAGGCGACGGCGTGCGCGAAGCTGGTATTAACTTTTCAGAACTCCTCAACGAACTCGGCTACAAGACATTTTCTTCTTTTGACTATCCCTCACTTATTCGTGGGGGACATAACTTTGCTCGTATAAGTTACGATACTGAAACAGTGCACGCAGACTACCGTGAACTTGATGTACTCGTAGCCGTAAACGCAGAGTCAGTGCGCATCCACAGAGAATACTTAAAACCGAACGCACGCGTCTTCGTCGAAGAAGCATATGTCGAGGAACTGAAAGACATCTCATTCCCCATCATTCCTATCCCGATGAAAGATATTGCGAACCAAGTTAAAGCTCCTCAAGTAGCTCGCACATCAAGTGCTTTCGGGGCTTACGGCTACACACTTGGTATTCCACTCTCAAGACTCAAACTTCTTGCCGATAAAGTGTACGCAAACGTCGGATCTGAAATGAACGTTGCGCTTGTCGAAAAAGGGTACCAGCACGCAAAAAAACTCGGTATTACGCAAGATACCTGCTCTATTCCCGAAACACATAATGAGATTGGTGAGGTGATGGATGGTAACAAAGCAATAGCTAAGGGATTCTTGGCAGCAGGACTTGAAGCATATGTCGGGTACCCTATGACTCCTTCAACCTCAACACTCGCCTTCCTTGCAAAAATGAGCAAGAAGTGTGGCTTGAAAGTGGTTCACCCTGAAGATGAGATAGCGGTCATCAACATGGCACTCGGCATGAGCTATGCAGGAAAACGCACGGCAGTAGGAACAGCGAATGGAGGATTTGCACTCATGCAGGAAGCGTTCTCTTTTGCAGGCGTTTCAGAAATACCAATGACATTTATGGTATCGATGCGTATGGGACCTGCAACGGGCGTAGCAACACACACAAGTCAGGGAGACTTACAGTTTATACGTCACGCAGGACATGGTGAGTTCCCTCGCCTCATTATAGCCCCTGGTGATGTTGAAGAATGTTTTGAGTGTGCCGCGGATGCACTTAACCTTGCGTGGAAGTACCAACTACCTTCAGTGATCCTCTCTGATAAACATCTTTCTGAGAGTTACAAATCTGTCATTCTTGATATTAAGAGTAAGGGACCAGATCTTGGAAAACGAGCAGTACCAGTAGATGGTCACTATCTTCGATACAAAATTTCAGACGATGGTATATCACCTATCGCCTTCCCTGGGAGAGCTGGTATTACTGTAAAAGCGACGAGTTATGAACATAATGAAGAAGGTGAGGCGACTGAAGATCCAAAGGAAATTCTTGCAATGCAAAACAAGCGCTTTAAAAAACTAGAAGGACTATATCGTGATTTTGCATGGTTCCCCACTGTTAAAACATACGGCGATCTCTCAAGTGACACAGTCGTACTTTTTTGGGGCTCAACAAAAGGCGCGATGCTTGAGGCATACAAACTTCTTAAACGTCCAGTAAAACTTGTACAAGTACTTTGGATGGATCCTTTCGATGCAGATAGGGTAAAAAAAGAGATTGGAAATGCTCGAATAGTTATTGACGTTGAAGCAAACCACACTGCCCAGCTTGCCGCCCTCATTCGAGAAAAGACAAGTATCGAGATACTTAACAAAGTACTTAAGTATGATGCGCAACCTTTCATGCCGACTGAACTTGCGCAAGAAATAAATACCTATTTGTAAAATATGGCGTTAGATTTACAAACAAAAACAAAAATCACGTGGTGCCCTGGGTGCCCTAATAGTCAAATACTCGTCGCCTTCCGTGGTGCTGTTGAAGACCTTGTGAAAGACAACACTCTTGAAGTTCACAACCTCGTTGCAGGCTCTGGTATTGGGTGTCACGGCAAAATCAGTGATTACCTTGATGTAAATACTTTTAGTTCGCTCCATGGAAGAATAGTACCTTCCCTCACCGGAATTAAACTAGCAAATCCAAAACTTACCGTCGTTGGCTTTACAGGTGATGGTGACTCATTCTCAGAAGGATTTAACCACATCACCCACGCAGCTCGCAGTAACAGCGACATTAGTATGTTCCTCCACAACAACCAAGTCTTCGCACTTACTGCAGGTCAAGCGACAACACTGAGCCCTAAAGGATTTAAAGGAGGGACGACACCTAATGGTTCTGTCGTTGAGCCCGTGAATCCTGCACTCATTATGCTCGTCATGGGAGCGACATTTATCGCTCGCACATTTGCAAGTGATATTGCAAAGACAAAAGAGATTTTGAAAGAAGCAATGAAGCACAAAGGTTTTGCATTTGTTGAAATCATACAACCCTGCATTACCTTCTTTGATACTCGAGAGTACTACAAAGAGCGAGTCTACTGGCTCGATGAAAAGCACAAGAAAGGAAACCTTGACAGTGCATTTAAAGTTGCTCGCATGAACACAGAGGAAAAAGTGCCTTGTGGTATTATCTACCAAACCAAAAAACCCACCTTTGAGGAGGTGGTGTAGAACGTACGCGTATGCGTATTTCATATGGGTATGAGGGTGCTACTACAGCATCTCTAATTTCTAAACAAATACACAGTCTATACGCTCCCTACTTACTACCTGTAAAATAAAGAGATGATAAACTTACACACACTCTTTAACCCTCACAGCGTTGCTGTTGTTGGGGCAACGAACGACACGACAAAAGTCGGGTACGCTCTCATGAAAAATATTCTCGACGGTAAATCTCGAGAAGTGTACCCTGTAACACTAAGCGAAACTGAGGTCTTAGGGCACGTCGCCTACACCTCACTACTCGCAATCCCGAGCACTGTTGATGTTGCTGTCATTGCGGTACGAGCTGATATTGTTCCACTCATACTGAAAGAATGTGCTGAAAAAGACATACATAATGCTATTGTTATTTCTGCTGGATTTAAAGAAATGGGAGAAGATGGGAAAAAACTTGAAGAGAAAATTGCACTCATTGCTTCAGAACACGGTATCAACCTCCTTGGCCCTAACTGTCTCGGTATTATGAATGCACACGCAAACTGGAACGCATCTTTTGCAGTCAACGGTCCGCATAAGGGCGGTATTGCCTTTGTCTCACAGTCTGGGGCACTTGGCACAGCACTTCTTGATTGGTCAAACAAAGAAGGTGTCGGCTTTTCTAAGTTTGTAAGTCTCGGGAATGAAGCATCGCTAACAGAACTTGAGTTTCTCGAGTACCTAATTGACGATGAAGACACCAAAGCCGTACTTCTCTACCTTGAAAAAGTATCTGATGGTTCACGTTTCCTTGAACTCGCACGACGCCTCGCAGAGAAGAAACCACTCGTTGTACTTCGAGCTGGAAGAAGTGCGCGAGGCTCCATAGCTGTTGCAAGCCATACCGGCTCTCTCGCTCCTTCTGACACTGTCTTCGGTACAGCACTCAAGCAAGCGGGGGCTATCTGTGTTGACTCCCTCCGCACTCTCTTTTCACTCTCAAAGCTTTTTGAACTCGGCTTTACGACAAACGATGTACAGAGAATTGTTGTTCTTACAAACGGAGGAGGTCCTTCGGTAAATACTGCTGACCTTGTCGATCTTTCAGACTCCCTTTCACTCGTAAGTTTTGAGGACGGAGTGAAAGAAGAACTCCGTTCTGTTCTTCCGCCCATGGCCGCAGTCAATAACCCAATAGATGTCATCGGGGATGCTGGTCCTTCTCGCTACACAGACGTTCTCGATATCTTAGGAAAACTTGAGAACATTGACTGCATTATCACGATTGTTACACCTCAAATGATGACCGACCCTCTTGGTATTGCGAGTGTATTGGCGGAAAAGAAAGGAATGAAAAAAATCATACCTGTTTTCATGGGAGGAAGTACGATCGAGAGTGGTGTAGCTACACTTCTAAAAAGTGGGATTCCCTCTTTTAATTCTCCAACCGATGTCGTTGAAGCACTTGAAGCGCTCGCTCGCCACTCAAAAAAGCCCCTTGAGCAAAACCCAGCAAAACCTCGCCTTTCAACACACTTAAAGATGCTTTCCCTTTCTTCAATGCAAGAAATACTTAAAGAACACGATCTCTTACTTGAGGGTGAATACATTGAATCAAGAGATGACGTACTCAATGCACTCTCAAAACTTGGAAACGGACCATATGCAATGAAGGCAATATCGAGCGATCTTGTCCATAAGAGCGATTTACAAGCTGTAAAACTACACCTTCCAAACGCTGAAGCTATTCTCCATGCATGGGATGATATCGAGGAGTATGTACAAAGTCATACGAAAGGCGCGATCATCGAAGGTATGCTCATACAAAGCATGGTAAAAGGTGTTGAGTGTATCGTCGGCATGAAGCGTGATGCAGTTTTTGGTCCTACAATCGTCTTTGGTCTTGGAGGCGTCTTTGTTGAAATTCTTAAAGATTCTTCGCTCCGTATAGCACCAGTTGGTAAAGAAGAGGCACTCAAACAAATTGAGGAAATACAAGGCTATGGACTCCTCACAGGTGCTCGAGGGACAACACCGTGCGACCTTGAGGCGCTTGCACAAACTATCGTTTCTCTTTCTGAACTTTCCCTCGCTCATCCAGAAATCGAGGAAATAGATTTCAATCCAGTCTTTGCAACACCAACGGGGACACATATAGTTGATGCTCGCATCATGGTGAAGTAGTTAGAACTTGCGGAAACGGAAGCGTATACGTATACATGAACTGCTTCGCTCTGCTCGCAATGACGAATGTCAACCGTCATTGCGAGCCCGCAGGCGAAGCAATCCATGTAGCGAGGCAATACAATGTAGTTAATGAAATTACTGTAAGTCCTCATTTTTTAGAAACATGTATCCCCCGGTCTTGCGACAGGGGGATAAAAAGAATGAACAAGGCAATGACTATGCCGGCATAGAAACTCCGACAAAAGAGACCTCTGGCACAGTCATCATGGCCAGTTTTGCTTCTCGGTACGCCTCAGCAAAAGTTAGAATCTCATGCTGAGCAAGTCTTCGAACATGAATTTGTAAGTGTTCAACAACAGGTTTCTCAGATGGGAGTTTGTTAAAGACAAAATTCGATCCATTTTCACCAACCTGTCTTCGGAGGTACAAGGTAAACATTTCAAGTCGTTGAAAGTGGAACAGCTCGAGAGTTGGAGATTTTGGGATAAACACCCACTCTTCTCCTCGAGGGAAAAACCCTTTGACCACCATACCCTCCAGCTTCCTTTGGAAATTTACTTTACCCATACTACCTCCACAGTGGTTAAAGTTGCAGGTTATCGACACAATTCTTGTACGAGCATACGAGAGATGCCTGTATATGTCAAACAAGACTTTTCAGATCTACACTACCATTTTTTATTCCTTCTAGTTTATCTTCAAGAAAAACTTTTTCTTTTATGAGTTTTGTAACGACATTCAAAAGCTCTGGTTTGTTTACTGTCGTCCCTCCCACAACCTTTCCTTTACTTACGAGTATCCTACAGTAACTGTTCTCTCCTTCTGTGGGAACATGGATGATGGTTCGGCTGGGAAGTGGACGAACATCTCCTGTCCACCCTATCTGAAAACCAAAGCCATGACTTGTGTGAAAAGATACCTGGGCAAACGCCTCTCGTGCACCCGTACTCATATTTCTCCCTGCTACCTCTCCTTGAAGTCGAGCACTCATCCAGTTTCCCATGATAACTGTTTCTTCAAGCATCGTATCCCACCCTTCTGTCGTATCGCCTGCTGTCCACACATCAGGAACATTAGTCTCGAGGTACTGGTTAGCATAGATACCACGATGCGTCGCAACGCCCGCACGCGTAATCCATTCAAGGGGAAGCTCAACGCCGATAAAAGGCAAAATGATATCGCACGGAATTTCTCTCCCATCACGAAGTCGTACACCTTCTACTGAGTCTTTCCCGAGCACTTCAACTATTTCCATTTCACGAATGATCTCAATGCCTTTTTCTACGAGGAGCTTTTCGATAGGAGCAACTTCCTCTTGTGAGAGCTGTGGTTCAAAGAAATATTTTTCTCGCATTACTTCTGTTATCGTAAATCCTCGAGAGTGAAGTATTTCTATTATCTCAAAAGAAACGCAGGCACTTCCTATCATCACCACTTTCTTTGGAGAACCTTGAGCTACCTCACATACACCCTTCGCATCATCTACAGTACGCAAGTAGTGTATACCCTTCTTTAGGGTACCCTCTTCTGTCGTAGTGCCTTTAACCTCCCACTTCCTCGAATGAGCTCCTGTCGCTAAGAGTAGCTTTTCATACTCGAGAATATCTCCATCAGAAAGTGTCACCTGCTTCTTTGCAGGATCAAGCTCTACTGCGCGAAGTCCACGAAAGAGGTGTATGTTGTTATCCCTGTACCATGCATCATTTTTGAGCCACACATTTTCAAAAGGTTGTTTACCTAAAACCCAGTTTGGTTTAGAGAGAAGTACTCGAGAATAGCAAGGATGTGGCTCGTCAGAAATGATTGCTATTTTCCCTTCTTTGTCATTTTTTCGAATGGTCTCAGCTGCGGTTGTCCCTGCGATACCTCCTCCCACGATAACGTATGTGTAGTGTTGCATAAAACTATTGTAACGTACTTTTTAAAATTGTTGACTGATATATAGTGGAAACAAGCTGCACCAAACCCATAACAATAAAGAGCATATCGAATGAGTATTGAGAAACGAGGTACCCTCCTATGATAATCGCCACCCCTTGAAAAACATACCAGAGACCTGATGAAAGACCCCAGACATACCCATCACGAGTACCGTCACCTGAGTATCTGTCATACAGTGCGTACCACGTGGGCTGAGAAAGAGCGACGGAAACAGCTACGAGGAGCTGTACCACTAAAAGATCAGTCATTGAATTAACGAGTAAGTAACTAAACGAGGCAACAGAACTAAGAAGGTACCCTCCTACAAGAAGTTTTTCATGTCCAACCTTATCCGCAAGTCTACCGACTACAATAACTCCTCCTCCCATGAAGCAGAGGTACAGAGCGTATACCCACGAGACATCAAGTATGTTCCCTCCTACTACTTCTGTAGCAAACACAGCGTAGAGTGGACCAAACATACCGAGGCCGAGGCCCCACAAGTTACTCGCCCACAAGAGCGTTGATTCGGTTTTTGTAATGAGCATAGGAATAGTATGAGTGTCTGGTATGTGTATGTAGTATATGGCACACCTCACGGTGTGGTAAAGAAAAATCCCTTTTAGGGGACTCTTCTTTATCGAACAAGAATATTCAAACTATTTAGGAAAAACTTGCGTACCAGCTTTATCAAAAACAAAGATTGCCTTTGTAGGACATGCTTCAGCTGATGCAATGATAGTCGCGTCATCCATTGCATTTGCATCTTTTGCTACGACTTTGTTTTCACCATCAAGCTCCCAAACCTCTCCTGCAACAGCGATACATGACACAGCTGCGATACAGAGATCTCTATCGACAACTATTTTGCTAATATTTGAACCTTCTACGTTGCGAGGGTATTCTCGTAAATCCGCCATATATTTTTTTATTTCTTATTTATAATTATTCAAACTCCACTGACGTTATTTCAGGAATCTCTTTGATAATGAGAGGTCCTATCGTTTTATTATACGTAACACTTGCCATCGAACAACCACTGCATGCACCAAAAACCTTGATATATGCAACAGACTCTTCAACACGAAGGAGCTGTGCATCTCCTCCGTGCATCTGTATGTACGGCCGCACCTTATCAAGCAGTGCGTTTATTCTATTTTCTACTGGTTCCATGTGGGTAGTATACGCTATACGATATATAAAATCACCCTCGGGAAAAGTCCCCAAGGGTGATTCTAATTTCAACTTGTAACTTCAAACTTTAAACTCGCTTCTACCCTCTCGC
>CAYWWH010000022.1:0-14674 GCA_964462155.1 uncultured Candidatus Saccharibacteria bacterium
TTGAAAAAGCTACTCCTTATCTCCCTCACCACCCTCAATCTCTTCTTTCTTTTCTTCCTGCACTTCTGCTTTCTCGTCCACTTCTTCTTTTTCCTCAAGTGTTTCAGTGATCTCTTCTAAAGGTTGTACTTCCCCCTCTCTATCTTTTTTTAAAAACATATACAAAGGACAGGTTCGGAAAAAGGCAGTTCCTGCAAGTATAGCAGCAATAGATGCAAGGAGAATCTTAACCACAGGTGCATCAATAAAAAGAAGTGCAGTAAACAAAAGAACAATACTTGCTACTGTTCGTATGTGAGCTTCTTTATCGGTAATGTTTTTATGCATAGTTAAATTTTAATTATTTATTGTATGTACTACAAAGCATACAGTAAAAATTTTTCAACGCATGTATACTTCTGCACATACAGTGGGTCCTAGTGCTATACTCTAGACAATGAGTACAAGACGTCTCAAAACCACAGAAAGTGCTCCTCTAGATTGGACTGTGTTTTGGATTGTCCTTGGCTGTATTGCTCTACTGTGGTTTTTTTCTGACATTCTTGCGATTGCCATTTTTTACATACCAGGAAAAGAAATAGTTGACCAAGAGCTCTTTGACCGTGCGAAAGATGTAATGACTATTTCGCTCACACTTATCTTTGCCTTAACAGGCTACATGATAGTTGTGCGTTCAAAGATGTCTGAAAAAACAGTCACTGCCGTGTCAAAAGAAACGGTAAATGACCTCATGCTTTCTCGAGAGCAGTTCCGCAAGTTGTACGACGATAGTCCAGTCCCATACTTCCTTATGGATGATGCAGGGAACATCCGCTCTCCAAATAGAGCAGCGCTTCGTTTCTTCGGGGGCACACTTGAAGACTGTGCATCCACAAATTTCTACACACTCCTCCTGGATGATGGAAAAGTGAAGAAGGCAGTGTCGTTACTTAAAGCAAAAGTAGAACACTCAGTACCTATCTCTCAAGAGGAAATGTGTATTCGACAAATAAAAAAGAAAAAAGAGCTCTACGCACTTGTCTCTATTTACTCACTTGAACACACATCTCCGATACCGTTTAAACACCTCGTTACACTAGTAGATGTTACTCGAGAAAAGGAAAGTGAGCGTGTTAAGACGGATTTCTTGCTCCTCGCTTCTCATCAACTCCGAACTCCGCTTACTGCGGTAAAGTGGAATATTGACTACCTCCTCTCAAGCGACAAGCTTGGATACTCAGATACCGTGCGTGATTACTTGGAACAAATCTACATTGGGAATGAGCGCATGATAGAACTCATCACGACACTCCTCACTGTTTCTCGTATAGAAATGGGAACACTGGCGCCCGAGTTTGCGAGAATCCACATCAACACCATTATTGATGATATCTTAGATGAACTTGCTCCAGAAATGCAGAAAAGAAAAACAAAGATAAAAATTGAAACCTCTGGTGATGATGAGCTTATTATGGACCGTACTATGACACGTATCATCATACACAACCTCCTTACGAATGCGATAAAGTACACTCCTGTTGGAGGAGATGTTTTGATTACGACGAACTACTCGCAACAAAACTGCACAATTTCTGTAAAAGATTCTGGCTACGGTATTCCTATAGATGAACAGGAGAAGATATTTACAAAAATGTTCCGAGCATCAAATGCTCGAAAAGTGTCTACAAACGGGACAGGGTTAGGACTCTACCTATGTAAGGCGTTTGCGGAGAAATTAGGTGGAACCATTTCTTTCTCTTCTGAAGAAGGAAAAGGGACTACGTTTACGATAACCTTACCTCGTGTTGCACTGGGAGCGTAGTGAGGGTATGCTTGTTTGTATATGAATACGTCAAAATCAGTACTTATTGTCGATGATGAAGAATCATTGGTTAATGTGTTAGCTCAAAAATTTACCGATGAAGGTATCCCTGCTTACAAAGCGTATAACGGCAAAGAGGGGTTGGATATTGCTCTTGAGAAAAAGCCAGATCTCATCCTTCTTGATATCATGATGCCAGAGATGGATGGTTTTGATGTGATGAAACACTTGCAAGGAGACGAGTGGGGTAAGGATGTTCCCATTATACTTCTCACAAACTCTTCAAGTATTGATACGGTAGCTAAGGCGGTTGGAACCAGTATGAGTGAATATATAGTTAAGACAGACATCCGCCTTGACGATATTGTAGATAAAGTGAAGGAGCGTTTTAGCCGGATGTAGTAAGACTTGAACAAAAGAACTTGCAAAACATTTCAATGCTCATGGGCCTATAGTATAGCGGTACTACGTACCCATGGCATGGGTAAATTCGGGGTTCGACTCCCCGTAGGTCCACGAAGAATGTGACGTTTTTTTGTGGACCTATCAAGAAAATTGCTTTACATGTTATGAGGAGGTGAATTATCTATGCATACTATGAAAAATGAAAGTGTAATTGAAGACATGTATGACAAAGAGGATAGGAAAGAAATTCTTCTTATTGATGGTAAAGAATATACCTATATTAAAAGTCGCCTCATAGGCGGCAAGGTTTTTTGTAGTGAAGATAAACGTGAGTACGTGCGAACCGCAAACCATGCAGAGATTACTGGTGAGGTAAACATGACGAAGGAACTGTACGAACGAGGATTTCCTGTGCCTGAAATTGTTGCAAGTGGGATGGTGGACGAAGAAACTGCATACTATATTGAAAAATCAATTGGCGACCGAGTCTTTGGAGAAATTTTTATGGAAGAAACCGAAAAGAGTGGTCACGTGAGCGAAGAATCTTTCGATGCTTTCCTTAAGGTAATTATAAAGTACTGCAAAGCACAGTTCGATGAGAAAAATTTTGTACCTCACAACAAGGAAGCGTTTACTGGGGTAATCGACGTCGCAAACACACTTCGGAACAACCCTCCCTCTCAAGAAATGAGTGCACTATTTACTGAAGCATACACTCTTGCGAGTGAAAGAGTTTTGGATTTGCCTTGGGGTTACATCCAACCAGATCTTAATGCCTTCAATATTCTTCATGATGGAATAATTGATTTTGAACTTGCAGGGTTTGGACCTGTGGGGTATGACGTACTTACCAATGTACACTTCGGTAGAATGTGGCCAAAGAAACGAGTCGCGTACGTTTTCTCAAATGACCAAGTTGCAAGGTACGTGAGGGAAGTTGATATAGTTGCTCAAGAAAAAGGGTTGCCTACCTTGAGCGAGTATGAAAATGATTTCTTGGTCTTAAAGGCGATATGGTCAACTGGGAAAGATAAAGAGTCAGAGGATCACCCTGAAAGTCGTCCTGCTTTTTGGAAGTGGAGGGCAGATTTGCGTGACTGGTGTATTAAACAGTACCTTAAAGGAGAAAAGATAGATTCAAATTACTTTGAGTCTATACCACATGGTCAATAAAGTGCCTACATACCGCCTCATTTCATTCAAACGACAAGATGCGATGCGAATTGATTAAGCAAGAGCTACATCACGTAAATACTTGGATACGGAATTATACCCCTTTTTAATTGCTTTTTTTTCAATACGAAGTTTATCTGCTTGAGAGACTCTAAAGCGGAGAACGGCATTCTGAGCTTCTGTATACTCTTGTTCAGCTATGATAAGGGAAGGGAGATCGAGAATGAGTTTTGAAACATCTTCCAGTAAGAATGTTTGATTAATGCGTGCTGATTTACAGATAACGTGAACACTGCCGTCAGACAGTTCTTCAAGTGTGTATGGGATCCTCTTATTTTTTACTGTCACTGTTGCTTGTGTTTTCATACGTAACTATAGAAATTATTTGTTCACGAACTTGTTTTTTATAAAAAGTTTTGCATTCGTTATTGTGGATAGGGATGATGATATCAAAACGCATCTTAGAATGCTTAAATTTAACATGGCTACCTTTTGCTTGAATTTTTTCAAAACCGATAAAAAGCAATATCTTCTCAATGTCCATGTACCGCACTGTTTCCGGTCTTCCCATGAACTTGCGTAGCAGTTTTTCAATACGGCTCATGTAGTTACATTATAACAAATTGTAGCTACATTTGCAAGTCATGAAAAACCCTGCAAATACTATGTACTTACAGGGTTTTAGTGAGATTAAAGTATTTCCTATAACCGACACGCAACTCCCTTGAGGTCGAAGTCACTCACTATCGTCTTGCAGAGTGAGTCGAGGTTCTTTCTCTCACGAATGATATGGTCTTCTTTAGGGAAGGAGAGGGTGGAGACATTTACATTCATTTCTTTAGCATAGTCAACGTACTTTGTTGACTGCCATACTGGCACGGTTGAGTCTTGCTCTCCCCAAACGACAAGCACTTTATCGTCATCAGTTAATTTCTCCATACCACTAAAGACACTTGCTTTAAGGTATGTATCAAGATTCGCTAAATCAGGAATTCCATCAAACAACTCTCTAAATGGTGAACTCGGTATTTGTTGTATGAGTCCATACCAGTCAGAAACGCCGTTTATCGAGATAACTCCAGAAAGAAGTTTTGGATATGCGACGAGCCCTCTCATTGCCATGTAGCCACCGTAGCTATTTCCGATAAGGTACACATTGGAAATCTTTTTCTCTTTTTGGATTTCTGTAATAGCTTTCTCTACTTCATCTATTTCAACGGTACCGATTTTCATATCGAGTCCTTTCCGGAACGTAGCCCCGTATCCCGTTGACCCTGTGTAGTCAATCTTATACACGTAGTTACCCGCTTCTGCTAAACGTTCCAAGAGCTCATCGTAGACAGCGTATGAAAGGTATGGATGAAATCCTTTTGCGACTTGGCGCATAGGTCCACCGTGCATCCAAATGAAAAGACCCGCATCTTTTGTTACTTTCTTTGGTGAAATGAGTACACCAGTTCTGCCACCATACTTTTTCACTTCTCGAGTAATATTTGAACTCACTTTTGAATCTTTAAGTGGTTTGATTTCAGTTTTCTTTCCCGTCTTAGGAGCGTAGAGGTTGAGGTTAGCATTCTTTCCATTAACTTTAAGGTATGCGAGCATGTTTCCTCCCTTAGTGCGTACTAGCTTCATGTAATCTCCGTAGGAGACATCAGTGTCAATTTGTTTTGAAGAACCATTGAGGTAGCTGTAGATGTCCCACTCAAGCGGACCCTCCACGTTAGCCATGTAGAAGAGAGTGTCGTCAACGAAAAGGTAGTCTTCTGTCTCCGTGCTTGGCTTTGTAACTTGTTTCAAGGATTTTGGAGATGCTGAACCAAGGTCGTTCGTTTCCATGGTAAACAGTGTTCGGAATCCCTTAACATCTTCAAGGAAGGCAAGTTTTGACTCATCTCCTGACATTTCAAGGTATGACTGCATGGAAGAAGGTGTTACGAGCTTCTTCCCATCAGAAAAGCGCCAAAGTTCATGCGTAAGCGTTGCGTAGTTATATCCTGTGACATACGAGCCGTTTGGTGAGATTTGGAGGAAAGAGAGACTCTGTGAGATGGTGAGAGATTCTGTCTTTTTTGAAGCAATATCGTAGCGAGTAAACGTGTTTCCTTTTTGAAAAATGACTGCTGTATTGTTCTTTGCAAAGAAAATCTTATCAGCAGTTGAGGTGTATGAGATAAGGTCTTTCTTTTTCGCTTTTTTTCCTGAAATATCGTAGAGGAAGTAGTATTTGATATTTCCGACCGGCATTTGCTTTACGCCAAGCGTGCCATCTGGACTCTTTTCGTACGTAGTCGAGTTCATAACCTTTGGAAAGAGAGAGGGTAGTTTCGAGCCGTTCTTTTTGCAGTCATTTAAAACGGTGCAGGTATGGTACTCAGTACCACTTGGCCCTTTGTACTCAAGGAGAAGGGAATCCCCATATTGACTTTTAAGAGTTCCGTAGTGAATCTCATCTTTCGCCTCTGCAAAGAGTGGGGATACAAAGAGGGAGAGTACTGCAAAATAAAAGAGAAGTGTAGTTTTTTTCATACCTTGAAAATTCTAATGTGTTAACTATATGTGTAGTGACGTACAACATGTCGTATTCTAACACGACGTGTGCATACTAGATATTTTTATCCATTGTATAGAGTACCTATAATGTAACTTTATTGTATGATATGTATATGATTAAAAAACTATTTTTCCTAACATTTTTTCTTGCCTTCCTATTTCCTGTCTCCCCCGTCCTTGCTAATGAGACGATACCCGCTTTTGATGTGCGTATTGGGGTAAACAAAAATGCAACCATCGAAGTCTCCGAACGTATCGAGTATGACTTTGGCGCGAATAAGAAACACGGTATCTTTAGAAACATTCCGTACAGTTATCAGGCGGGGACAGAGACGTACACAGCAGACGTGAGTTCGGTGATTGTTACTGATGATGTAGGCAATCCCCGTCCTTTTGCTGAAAGTAGGGGGAACGGAGAGCTCACACTCACGATAGGTGATCCAAATATTGAGGTGACCGGGAAGCAAACGTATGTCATATCGTACGTTGTCGAAGGTCCGTTTTTGTACTTTGATGAACATGACGAGTTGTACTGGAACGTGACGGGTTTCTGGGAAAAGTCGATAACTCACGCGACCGTTCTCTTAGATCTTCCTGTTGGGGCACAGGTTCTATCTGCTTCGTGTTATAAGGGGGTTGATGGCTCCTCGAATCCCTGTGATTCGTCCGAAAAACTCTTTAGTGATGAGCGAGCAGGGTATCGCGCTGAAGCTCTTGATTTGAAAGCTCAAGAAGGACTAACTGTAGCTGTTGCTTTCCCCAAAGGAGTCATTTCTGTTATAGAGAAGCCGTGGGAGAAAGAGAATAAGACAGGTCCTCTTGATGCATGGCCTCTCATAATCCCAATTCTTGTTTTTGGGTTTATGTTTAAAAAGTGGTACCAAGAGGGAAGGGACCCAAAAGGAAAGAGTAGTATCGTGACACAGTTTTTTCCTCCTCCTGAGCTCACTCCGTCACTTTCCGGTGTTGTTTTTAGTGAAAAGGTGAAAGGAAAAGAGCTATCAGCTGAAATAGTGCGTTTAGCTGTTGCAGGGTATATAAAAATCCATCGCTTTGAAAATAAAATCCTTTTTTTCACTACTACTGATTACCTTCTTGAGCGAATAGGGAAGGAAGAGCCAAAGGATGAGATTGGAAAAATGGTTCTCCAAAAGTTGTTTCAAGCAAGTTTCGAAGGAGAGGAAGAAATACAGGGAGCTGTGAAGAAGGGGACAGTCCTCTCAAAAATGAAGCATGAGTTTGTTGAAGAGAAGAAAGCGATAGATACAAAGATATACGAAACAATAACTTCCCTAGGGTACTTTAAAAACAGACCTGACAAAGTGAGGGCAAAGTACTGGATAGCTGGCTTCATTCTCTTTTTCGGAAGTTTTTTTGTGGGAGGTTTTTTGTCAGAAATTTTTTCAAACTTTTTCATACTGATAGCGCTCGGTGTTTCCGGATTCATTATTATGGTAATCGGCACGTTTATGCCGGTGCGTACAGAGGAGGGTGTGCGTATGCGAGAGTACCTTGAGGGATTCAAACGGTACCTTGGGGTTGCAGAAAAAGATAGGATAGACTTCCATTCATCACCAGAGCAGGATAGTCATGAACCTCAAAAAACCATGACCCTCTTTGATGCATGTCTTCCGTACGCAATGATTTTTGGTGTTGAAGAGAAGTGGGCGGAGAAATTCAAAGACATATACCTCGAAGAGCCAAAGTGGTACTCGGGAGGATACGGACAAGCGTTTGCGGCAGGAGCATTTGCTTCAGACCTTTCAAGTTTCTCAAATGATGTAGCGCAAGCAAGTATGCCTCAGTCTTCTGGCGCAGGTGGCGGAGGATCGTCGGGAGGAGGGTTTGGTGGTGGTGGCGGTGGCTCTTGGTAGGGCATAACTTACGAAAACGGCGCACTTCTTCGTTGCTCTACGCAAAATGTCATTCACCGTATGTTTAATACGACTCATTCCATTTTGCTTGGGCGCCTCGAATTGCATCCGTTTGCGTAAGTCCTTAGTTGAATAACTGCAAACTTTCAACTTCTAACTATTCTGCTAAACTTATCTCATGCAACATCTTGAAACTATTTTCAAAGGAAAGAAAATAACGCAAATGGGATTGGGGCTTCTTGGTCGTGGGGTTGGTGATGCGCGCTTCCTTGCTCGTATGGGAGCAGAGTTACTGGTGACAGATATGAAAAACAAAGAGGATCTTACCGAGTCACTAGAACAACTTAAAGATTTTGGAAACATTACGTACCGCCTTGGCGAACACAAAGAAGAAGATTTTGAAGAGAGAGATTTGATACTTAAAGGTGCAGGAGTTCCTCTTGCTTCAAAGCATATCGTACACGCAAGGGCACATCATGTTCCCGTTGATATGAGTGCTTCACTTTTTCTGCGCATTGCACATATTCCAAGTATTGGCGTTACCGGTACACGAGGGAAGTCAACTGTCACAATGCTTATTGAAAAAATGTTGAGAACAGAAGGCGTGCATACGCTTCTCGGAGGAAATATAAAAGGAGTTTCAAATCTCTCCCTTTTCGATTCACTAGAAGATGAATCAGTCGGAGTATTTGAGCTCGATTCGTGGCAGTGCCAAGGGTTTGATGAAAAAGAATCACTTCAAGTAGAGGGTGTTACACAAGGACCATTTTCTCCACACATAGCAGTTTTTACGACGTTTTTCCAAGATCATCAAAACTACTACAAAAACGATCCAAGTCAGTACTTACGAGATAAAGCAAATATCTTCCTCCATCAAAATGCTTCAGATGTTTTTGTTGTGGGACGTCAGGCGCTTCCAACACTTGAGAAATTTAAAAAAGATATCCGCGCTCACGTGCACATTGCTGACGAAAGTGATGTACCTCGCTCATGGAAGCTGACACTTGAAGGTACACACAACAGGTACAATGCCGGCTTGGCTGTAGTTGCAGCACGAGCATACGGAGTGAGTGAAGAAACTATACAGGAGACGTTAGAAACTATGGAACCAATACCAGGGAGACTAGAGAAGCTCGGAGTTTTTAGAGGAGTATCGGTATACAATGACACGAACGCAACAACCCCCGAAGCAACTGTGGCAGCGCTCGAAGCGCTCGATACAGGAAGTGAAAAGAAGATACTTCTCATTGTGGGTGGTGCTGACAAAGAGCTTGACATGGAGCTCCTGAAAGACGCTATTACACATCACACTCGAGAGTGTATTTTCCTTAATGGGACTGGAACAGCCTCGTTTCTTGCCTCATACCCGCTTGAGAGTGAATCCTACATAGTGAACTCTTTAAAGGAAGCGGTAGAGAGAGCTTTTGAGCGAGCGCGCGAGGGAGATACTATTCTTCTTTCACCAGCATTTGCTTCGTTCGGGATGTTTAAAAATGAGTATGACAGGGGAGAGCAGTTTGTGAAATTAGTACAAACGTATGCATAGTATGGAAAAAGAAATAGTTCATTTTGTAGGTATTGGGGGAATAGGGATGAGTGCACTTGCACAACTTTTTATTGTTCGAGGCGCTCGAGTTTCAGGTACTGATAGGTCAGCGTCACCCGTAACAGATATGCTTCAAAAGAAAGGGGTCGATGTGAAGATCGGACACCTCAAAGAACACGTTCCTAAAGACGTGACGTTTCTCGTATACAGTGATGCTGTGCCGTTTGAAAATCCAGAGAGGGCATTCGCTCGAGAATGTGGCGTTCGAGAAAGTTCATACTTTGAAGCACTCGGCGAAGCAACGCAGGGAGGTGTATCGATAGTGATATCAGGAACTCACGGTAAAACGACAACGACCGCAATGGTTGCAAAAATGCTCATCGACGCAGGGAAGGAACCTACGGTGATAGCGGGAAGTATTTTACGTGAGTATGGTTCAAATTTTGTCGCAGGGAAAGAAAATCTTTTCGTGATTGAAGGGTGTGAGTATCGACGACACTTTCTCAATCTCCACCCAACTATACTTGTCATTACAAATATTGAGTTAGATCATACCGATTACTACAAAGACCTCTCTGACATGCAGGATGCGTTTCGTTCAGTGATTGAACGTGTGCCACCTCAAGGTGTAGTGGTTACAAATACTGCTTCAGAAACCATTACGCCAGTTATTGTAGGTTGCAGTGTACCCGTCGTATCGTACCAAAGCACTCCACTACCTTCCTTGCATACAGGTGGGGAGTTTAACAGAGAGAATGCACGAGCGGCAAAGTGTGCCGTGCAAGCTTTATACAAAGACGTGAGAGAAGAAGCGCTTGACGTATCTCTCTCTAGTTTTACAGGGACGTGGCGAAGGTTTGAGTATAAAGGAGAGACGAAAAATGGAGCAGCCGTGTACGATGATTACGCCCACCACCCGACCGCCGTCGAAAAAACTATTCTCATGGCAAAAGAAGAATTTCCTGATAAAAAAATTGTCGTCATTTTTCATCCGCACCTGTACTCAAGAACAAAACAATTCTTCACAGAGTTTGGGCATGCGCTTTCACTTGCTCATAAAACATTTCTCCTCCCTATTTACGCAGCAAGAGAAAACCCTGACCCAAGTGTTAGTTCAGAGAAGTTGGCAGAAGAAGTGTCTAAGAACGGTGGAGAGGGAATATACGTCGCAACATTTGAAGAAGCTGAAGAGTTTTTACAGAAGGAAAATAAAGATTCACTCATTATTACCATGGGTGCGGGAGATGTATACGTTGTCGGTGACGCACTCGTTGCAAAATAGTTGACAAGATACTTTTTTTACAGGAAAACAAAAATGAGTATAGTTTTCCACGGCTTATCCTTCACTTATACACATGCTATACACAGGGTAGTGCTATACTCATAGTACCCCTTGGTCCCGTTTCGCTTTACCTATGTATAGGGAGGCGTATACAAACGGTTGAAATTCAGTAAAGAAATTCACCGTTTGTATACATCTCAAAAGTGAAAGAAGGTCTTGCTTTAGTAGTGCCTTCAGGTGACAAAGAGGTCTGAAAGATACGCTGGCTTTCAGATAATCTGGAATTCGGAGTTGAATTCCTCAACTGTGTGGCGTCACGCCCCATACGGTTATTTTTTGTTATGAACACATCACCATCACGCAGTCTAGTACTGCACCCGTGGTATACCCATACCGCGATAGTACTTAGTATTTCAATACTTGCCTGGGCAACAGGTTTGCCTGGATTACTTTTACGAGCCGATGCGGCACAACTTACAAGCGTTTCCGACACTCTTTCAACCTCAAAGCCGGGAGTGGCAGCTAATCATACGATACGTTTTGGGACACCGACCGGTATTCTTGATGATGGCTCAACAATTGAGATTGTGATACCAAACGGTTTTTCAATGGCTTTTATCGATGAAGATGACGTTGATGTAGCTGATGATGGTGTTGACCTTACGACAGCATCCTCTTGTGGCACTGCAGAGGCCGCGATAAGCACATCAAGCCAACGTATAATAATTGAGCTCTGTAACGGGGGAGGTGGAGCGATAGATGCACTGAGTGTCGTGACTGTTGAAGTAGGTTTAAACGCAACAGCGTCAGGGAGTGGTGCCCACCAAATAACAAATCATGCCACAGCAGGTGATTACCCTATAACAATAGAGGGGACTATGGATGATGATGGATTTGCTCGTATTCTTATCGCCGAGAGTGTGCTTATAACCGGTGCAGTCGATACATTCTTTGATTTTCAAATAAGTGGCGTGAATGCAGGTGAATCGGTGAATGCAGATCCGGTGCAGACCGTGGGAACGACAACAGCGACGAGTGTACCGTTCGGTATCGTACTCCCATCAAGTGAGTACGTACTAGCCCAGGATCTTTCAGTGACAACAAATTCACAAAGCGGATTTGCTGTTACGGTTTATGCTGACGGTGATTTACAATCAACAACAGGAGCAACTATTGATTCATTTAGTGATGGCACTGATGTTGCTACTCCTCTAGTTTGGGATGGTCCAAGTGGTCTCTCTGGACAAACCGATACGTATGGGCACTGGGGCATAACATCAGAAGACTTTACACTTTCAGATGATGATTCATTCGGTAATGCACTCTATGCGGGAAACTTTATAAATACTCCAAGAGAAGTCATGTTTGCAACGTCAAGTGCTGATGGAACGACAGAACACATTGGTGCAACTCGAGTAGGGTACAAGCTTGAGATAAGTTCTATGCAGGAAGCAGCTACCGACTATACGACACGGCTTATATACATCGCCACTCCCGTCTTCTAAAATAGAACTTACAGAAACAGTGAACTTCACTCGTCTAGGTAAGTACTAAAACCTATACTTTAAGCTATTTTCTAATTAGCGCACCAATAATATTTTGCATTTATATTAAATTTGTGGTATAATATATAGTATGCAAGCTAAGCTCTATATTGTAGCTACTCCGATAGGAAATCTTGAAGACATTACTCTTCGGGCACTCCGTGTTTTCAAAGAGTGTGACGCAATTCTCTGCGAAGATACTCGAGTAACAGGAAAACTCCTTCATCATTATGATATACAAAAACAGTGTATTTCTTACCACGATCATTCTGGAAAAGCTAAGTATGAGAAAGTATTTGACCTTCTTGAAAAGGGAAGTGCGCTCGCTCTCGTCTCAGATGCGGGTACGCCGTCAATTTCCGATCCGGGATCACTCCTTGTAAGAGAGGTTCGAGAACGTTTTTCTAGAGAAGAGGTGTCAATAGAAGCAGTCCCGGGAGCGAGCGCACTTACGGGAGCTTTTTCGGTTTCTGGTGTTGTGACAGACACGTTTACATTTCTTGGATTTCCTCCTCACAAGAAAGGGAGGAAGACTTTTTTCGACAGGATTTCGAGTATAGAAGAAGTCGCTGTTTTCTATGAATCTCCTCATCGTATTATCAAAGCATTAGAGGCGTTAGTTGAGCGTATTCCTGATAAAAAAGTGTACATAGTTCGAGAACTTACCAAAATCCACGAAGAAGTTGTCTCAGGCACTCCACAAGAAGTTTTAGATCATTTCATGAATCACAAAGACACTATTCGAGGAGAATTTGTAGTCATTGTAAGTAAAAGTTAAAAAAAGAAGTTTGAAGTTCTCAAGTTCGCGCAAGCGAGCTTGATTACTTTAAACATCTAACTTTATACTTGTAACTTTAAACTTTTCCCCCTATTTGGCGCTTTTGAGCAAACCAAGTACAATAGTCACATGCGAAAATACTCATTCTTACTTATCGTAGGACTTCTTGTCTTTGTTACCCCCTTTTTAGGTATCCCTGAATCATGGAAATCTATTTTACTTTTTGCTCTTGGTACCGCGATTGTGCTTTCTGCTCTTGCGTACCGTTTTACTGCAAGAAAAGAAAATCGTTCGGATAAAGAGGAGTTTTACGAAGAGCGTAGACCTTCTCCTTCGACGCATCCCATACACGAAGTTTAAAATATATGGAAGAGGAGAGAAGACGATATACAAAAGAACGCACCACCTCATTTGGCGCGACGTTCTTCTTAGTAACTGCTACGGCTGTTCTGAGTGCAGGAGCATACTTCACACTCCCCGCTCTCACGAAGACCGTCTACGAAGCAAAAAGTGAAGAGCGAGGGGAAAAACATGCTTCAAGTACAGAACAAACTGCCACTTCGTCAGAAATTGCTGGAGAAGAAAGCAAAAGACCAGTGTTCGATGAAATACCGGCATACATACAAACACCAAAGCCACTCAAGGCAATTTACATGACCCAGTGCGTCGTAGGGACACCGTCTTTTCGTGAAGACCTCGTGAAGCTAGTCGATGAGACAGAACTTAACAGTATCATTATCGACGTTAAGGATTACACAGGAAAAATTGCATTTGAGACTGACCATCCCGATCTTAAAGAGTCTGTCTCAGACCAGTGTGGAGCGCGTGACATGAAAAGCTTTGTCGACCTTCTCCATAGTAAAGGAATATACGTCATTGCACGTATTACCGTTTTTCAAGACCCATTTTACTCACTAAAACACCCTGAACTTGCGGTAAAGTTTGCAAATCCGAAAGGTGCTGTGTGGAAAGATGGGAAAGGACTCTCGTTTATCGACGTTGGCGCCAAGCCATACTGGGAGTACATTGTGACACTCTCACGAGAGACGCATAAACTCGGATTTGATGAAATAAACTACGATTATATTCGTTTTCCTTCTGATGGTCCGATGCAAAACATCTCTTTTGATTGGGCGGGTACGAAAGAAAAGCAAGTTGCCCTTGAAGAGTTTTTCTCATACCTTCACAAGGAAATGAAAGATGAAACCATGTACCCAGAAGGAGTAAAACCACCTGTCATGTCTGCAGATCTCTTTGGTATGACAACGACGAGCTACGATGATCTTAATATCGGTCAGGTACTTGAGCGAGCGCTACCATACTTTGACTTTATCGCTCCCATGATCTACCCGAGTCACTACCCACCAGGATTTAATGGATGGAAAAACCCCAATACCGTTCCATATGAACTCATAAAACACGTACTCGATTCCGCAGTTATTCGAACAATAGCAAACAAGTCGAGTATAGAAACATTCGGTTCAGAGCCAGTATACACAGAGGTCAAAGTACCTCCGACGTCTTCAAGTACGGCCACAACAACAAAAAAAGAATTTACAGGAATGTACACAAAAGAGGTCTACGATAAAAACAAAATACGACCATGGTTGCAAGACTTTGACTATGGGGGGAACTACGACGTCGCTGAAGTCAAAGCACAGATACAAGCGACGTATGATGCAGGCCTTGATTCGTGGATGTTGTGGGCGCCGTCTAAT
>CAYWWH010000023.1:0-6692 GCA_964462155.1 uncultured Candidatus Saccharibacteria bacterium
TCAAACAATCCTTTTGGACGATAGGTCAGCGCTTCGAGAATGTGTCCATCGGTAATTACTTCCGAACCGTCAAGGTCTGCTATAGTGCGGGCAAGTTTAATAGTGCGATGGTAACTCCTCGGGGAGAGGTGCAGTTTTTGAGCTGCTTGCTTTAGTGTTTCTTCAGCTGAAGAGCTGAGTTGTGCGTTCGTGTCGATATCTCGCACAGACATGTCGCCGTTCGTAACGAGTGCACTCTTGAAGCGTTTTTGTTGAACGTTTCGCGCCTCTACCACTCGCCCTTTCACACTGTCCGACTCTTTCACAAACTCTTCTCGTATTTTTAGTTTTTCATGATCAACATGTGTCACCTCTATCCACATATCAATACGGTCAATGACAGGACCGGAAATCTTTTTCTTCAGCTTTTCTCTATCGAGCTCACTTATCCGTTCTACCCCTCGCTCTCTGTTCGGGTTCATGGCGGCGACGAGGATAAAGTTAGCAGGAAATGCCACAGACCCTTTTGCTCGTGAAATGGAAACCACTTTATCTTCAAGTGGTTCTCGAAGTGAATCAACAACTCTCCTCTCAAACTCAGGAAACTCATCGAGGAAAAGTACTCCTCGGTGAGCGAGAGTCACTTCCCCTGGACGAGGTATCGAGCCGCCACCGACAATGGCTACGTGCGAAGAGGTGTGGTGTGGTGAACGAAAAGGAGGTTTTGTAATAACAGTTCCTTTAAGAACTCCCGCAACAGAGTGGATGGCTGTCGCCTCAAGAGCTTCTTCAAAAGAAAGCGGAGGAAGTATTCCTTGGAGTGCTCGAGCTAGGAGTGTTTTTCCTGTCCCAGGTGGCCCATAGAGAACGATGTTGTGCCGTCCTGCCGCTGCTATCTCGAGCCCTCGCTTTGCAGTTTCTTGTCCTCGAATGTCACCGAAATCTACTCCTTCCACTCCATCTTCGAATTCATCGAAGAGGATGTTTTCTTGCGGGGTTAATACTGTTTCTTGGGAAGCATTCTTACTCTTACTAAAGTGCTCAATAACCTCACGAAGTGTGTTTGCAGGGAGTACGGTAACACCTTCTACAAGTGCGGCTTCCCGAGCATTCTCTTTAGGTATGACGAGGGTATGAAACCCGTGCTCTTTTGCAAAACGAGAAACAGAAAGGGCCCCGTGTATGGGTCGAAGTTCACCCTTAAGAGATAACTCACCAAGAAAGAGGATGCCGTCCGTTTTAAAAGAAATTTCTTCGGATGCAAGGAGGTACGAGAGTGCAATCGGAAGGTCAAAACGAGTGCCTTCCTTTTTAAGGTCTGCAGGAGCGAGGGATATGAGCACTCGTTTGTTGCTGTGTTTCGGGGATTCAAATCCAGAATTTTTTACTGCTACCGCTACCCTGTCTTTTGACTCGTCTATTGCTTTATCAGGTAAACCACCTATTGAAAACGAATGCAGACCTTTGGTAAGGTCTGCTTCAATAGTTACTAAAGATGCTTTGAGATATACGGGCTGGGCGCTGTATACTCTTGCAAATCCCATACTGTTACTCGAGAGTCTCGTTGTCTATGTGCTCTTTACACGTTCGCGCAGCGTTGTTTGCTCGGAGTCGCTCTTCTTCTATCTCTTTACCACACACCTCACAGGTCCCAAATGTCCCATCTTCAATCTTTTTGAGGGCCAAGGCAACATTGTTAAAGCGAGCTGTAAGTTCATCAAGAATGATTGCGTCTCCATGAATTTCTTCACTTCTGTCTGCAGCTTCGTTTTCGTCAGCATTCATAATATCGAAGTCAGGAGCTTTCACGTCCCACTCCTTTGGATTCTCCGTACTCCTCTCTCCAAGGCGAGAAAGTTCACTTTCTAATTCACTCATTTCGCGCTCGAGCGCAGTTTTGTATTGTGTCGTATCCATACCCTAAGTGTACCTGTACCCTACGTGAGGTGCAAGAACCTTGTTACTTCTCTAGTGTTGCGATTTTTTCGAGGATAACACGCATGGTTACTTCATCTTTTGCGATGAGTATTGTCTTTTCATCTGGCATAGTCCAGAGCAAGATGAAGGTTCCAGAGTCATCTTTTAATCCTCGAACTTCTTTGTTTGCAATGAAGCTGTCCTCGAATTGAATTTTTTCATACCGAATGGTTTTTTTAGGAACAACCATTTCTGTCGAAGAGCTTGTCGAGGCATTCTCTATCACGACTACCTCATTCTTAATTTCCTCGATTTTCTTTTCGAAGAGAGGGCCGAAGAGTGGTTCAAGGTCTGCGTTCATCTTCTCTTCCCAGTCAAACATTCCTCTGAACCCCACGTCCTTGTGGTCAACTTTGAGTATGAGAAACGGTTTGTTTCCATCAGGCATTTCATATACCCCAAGGAGGAGTGGGTCTACTAGAGCCCGTATGAGACTTTCAGGTGCGTTTGGCGCAATGAGAGACACAACTGTTCGTGCACTTGCTTTCGTGGTCAAAACATTCTCGCTTCCCTCAATCGCTTTGATGCCCCTGTCGAGAAGTTCGATTTCAACAAGAGATCCGAGACTAATCTGTATTGTTTTTGAAATTCTTGTAAGTTCTTGAAGAACCTCATCTCGAGACTTGTCGGTAATCGTATAGGATGCCGATTTGTTTGTTGAGGTTATCGAACCTGATTGTATTGCCATGTCTGAAGTGAGGTAGCTGTAGAGTAAAAAACCTCCTACTCCAATCGCGCTTACGATAAGGAGTATACTTGCTGCTGCGAATGTGTACGCAAGTGAATTTGCCATCGGTTTCTTTACCGTACGTATCTTTGCTACTGGTGCCTGGGAAGCGTTTTGGGATAATCTGTTTTGTTCCGCTGTTAAGATACCAACAACGGATGTTTTGTCTTTGTTCACCGCTTGTTCAACGTCTTGCTTAAAAGTACGGAGTAGCGGAAGACCGCTTGTCTTAGGTGGAGGTGAAGTGTGTGCGCGTAGTTTTCCAGGAATGGGTTTCTGTTTCTCAGGTTCTTCGGGTGTCTCTTGTGTAGAAATCGATTTCGGCTGCGGAGGTGTCAGCTCTTGCCCTTGCTCATTTCCCGGTGCTTCTTCTGGAGTGATGGTTTCTTGAAGAGGTTCTGGTTTGTGTGAGGAATGTATTTCCTCTCCCATGCTTATCGAGTGTAAACGTTCGGCAACGTCAGAAATAACTGAAGCATGCCTTGATTGAGGTTTACTTTTTTCGTCTTGTGTATCGGATTCCTCTCCGGTTAGGATTTGAATTTTTTCTTGCACCCGTGAGTTGAGTCTGTCTCTCTCATCATCAAGTACTGTTGTTTCTGGCGAATCGTTTTTTTGAACAGTGGAAGTGTCTTCACTGTGCGCTTTGGCTATCCTCTCTCGAAGTTCCGTGAGGTTTGAATTTTGTACAGCCTCGTTCGGTTTTTTATCTTTCTCCATGAAGTGTGAAAAGTCGTGAAGCTCTTCTTCTTTTGGGAGTGTTAGAACATCAATAGCCGGATTTGAGCCCTGTTCCTTTTCAGGTTGGTCGTGTTCTTTTGATTCAGAGAGTGTCGGGGTCTTCATTCGACCGAGCCCCATACCTTTTGGTTCAGGTTGGGTGAAGTCAGTTTCAGAACTTTTTTCCACCTGATGCGCTTGCGGAGGGGTGTCCTTCTTTTTGAATTCTACAGCAACCTTTTTTTGAACAGCATCTTGTTCCCAAATGTCGAGAGGGTCGGGTAGTGGTGGAGGAATGAGGGGTCTTTCTTTTTTTACCTTCACCTGTATCTCGTTCTGCTTTCCTTCTGTCTCAAGGTACGTTTCAAAGAGTGAAGCGATTTCATGTTCGTTTCCTGTTGCTTGCTGCGCACCTTCTTTTGAAGGTGGAGCTTGTGATTCATCATTACTTACAGATTCTATTGTGATATGTTTCTCTTGTCTTTTCAGATCTGAAGAAACACCGCGTGCTCCCGCGAACTGTGCGGGCTCAGCACTCTCTTTCTCTTGTTTCTCAGTTTCATCTTCTTGTACGCGTATATGAACAGCATCTTTTTTATCAAGTAATGCATGGAACGGTGCTTTCTCACTATTTTGAGGTGCTCTAGGGGACGTGTCGTGTTCAATAAATTGGATGCCGATGTCTTCAAACTCTTCTTTCTTTGGAGATTCCTCCATCATCTTTTGAAGCTCTTCTTGGGTGCGCTCAATAAACTCTTGTTGGAGCTTTTCTGTTTCCGTGTGAGGGTCAAGATCTTCCTCGGTTAGCTGATGAACAGGTAGCTGTGGTTCAGGTGGAGGAACAACTTTTTTTTTCGTAGGGACGATATCAGAAAGATGCACCTCCGGCGCACGGTACGAACTTGGATTATTATCCATACGTTCTATTGTACTATAGCTATACCCGCATCGTACAAGCTGTTATGTGGTTTTGTAAAAACAAATCCGCGTCTGCGGATTTGTTTTTAATGTTACTGTTTTGCTTGAGGTGGTTTAAATCCTTTTCGTTCTGCAAACTGTGGGTCAGCAGATTTGATTGAAAGGTTTATTCTTCCCTTTTCATCAACTTCTTTTACAACAACCTTAACTCGCTCTCCTTCTTTGAGGACATCACGGATGCGCTCTATACGGAACGGTGCGATTTCAGAGACGTGTACCATACCTTCAGCATTTGCACCGATTTTAACAAATGCACCAAAGTCGAGGATGCGTACCACTTCTCCTTCGCACATCTCTCCGGGGATGTACTCGTGCGTTAAGCCCTCAATAAGTTCGTATGCTTTTTCTGCTGAGCCATTCTTGCCGGTTATAAATACGGTACCGTCGTCTTCAATAGTAATGTCTTCAACTCCCGAGAGTTCTTTGATACCGTTTATCGTTTTTCCACCACTTCCAATGACAAGTCCGATCTGGTCAACTTTGACACGAAGGGTAAGTATTTTTGGAGCTCGAGGTGAAATGTCACTACGTGGTTCTTTGATTTCAGTTTCGAGTACATCGAGTATTTGAAGTCGAGCTTTACGTGCTCCTTCAAGTGCTTCAACGAGTATTGGTACGGGCACACCACCAGCTTTAATATCCATCTGTATTGCGGTAACACCTTCGCGAGTTCCTGCGACCTTAAAGTCCATGTGTCCGTGGTGGTCCTCGGGGCCTTGAATATCAGTGAGCACTTTGTACTTTCCTTCAAAGAGCATGAGACCCATCGCTATTCCTGCTACGGGACGCTTGATAGGAACGCCACCATCCATGAGTGCAAGCGTTGAGGCGCAAATAGCTCCTTGAGATGTTGAACCGTTGCTTGCCATACACTCGCTCACAAGGCGAATGGTATATGGAAACTCGTCTTTACTGGGGAGAACTGCTTCGAGGGCTTTTTCCGCAAGTGCGCCGTGCCCTATTGCTCGTCTGTTGAAGCCACCGATACGCCCAGCTTCTCCGACTGAGTATGGTGGGAAGTTGTAGTGGTGCATGAAGCGTTTTTGCGAATCAGGGTTTTCTATCGAGTCAATTATTTGACTATCTCCAGGACCACCGAGTGTGAGAGCGGTGAAAACGTGCGTGCCTCCTCGGTAGAAGATACCAGTACCGTGTATGAGCTCACTTACTCCCCCTGCTTGAGCGTAGAGGGGTCTTAGTTCATCCATGCCACGTCCATCCCCTCGTTTATTCTCAAGTACGGCGCCTTTTTGGATAACGTAATCAAGGTGTTCCTCGAAGATGTTTTCAGCAGTTTTTTTGTTTTCTTCAGGAAATTGTTCAGAAAAGAGCGTAAGCCACTCCTCCTTAAGGAGGTTAATGTTTTTGTACCCAGGTTGGTTTGAGAATACGTGTGCGGGAAGTTTTGGCTCAATGTCTTTTTTAAAGAGTGCTTCGATATCTGGGTTGATTTCTTTTTTTGTTAGTGCCTTTTTCTCTACGCCAATTTCAGCAACTATTTTTTTCTGCCAGGATTCGATTTCATTGTTTATCGCAACAGCTCGTTCGAGAGCTTCAGCAAGCGCAGACTCTTTTGCCTCAGTTGCCCCTGTTTCGATCATGTTTACCGTTCCCTCTTTACCACATGCAAGGAAGTCGAAGTGGTACTCCTCGCTTGCGCGCTCAGTGTAGGTTGGGTTAACGATGAGCTCGCCACCATTGCATTTACCAATACGTGTCGCTGATACTGGACCATTCCATGGAATTTCTGACACCGAGAGCGCAAGGGATGTTGCAATAACACCCATCACATCTGGATCTTCTTCGTCTATTGCGAGTACTGTTGCCACTATTTGCACTGCATTTCGAGAAGACTGGTCGAAGAGAGGGCGAATTGTTCGGTCGATGACCCTTCCTGAGAGCACTGCCTTATCGGTTGGCTTCCCTTCTCGGCGCATGAAACGTGAGCCGAGTATTTTTCCTGCCGCGTAGTTCTTTTCTTCGTAGTCTACTGTAAGGGGGAAATAATCTATGTCATTTCGCTCAGGACCCATCACGGCAGTTGCAAATACCGCTGATTTTCCGTAGCGAAGGAGTACAGACCCGTGTGCTTGTTCAGCAAGGTCATTAAATTCGGCAACGAGTTCTTTGCCGCCGACCGTAGTCGAGAAAATCTTTTTCTTCATTATGTATTGTGAGTTCGGAATCGGATTGAAGCTCTGAAGCGACACTATAGTAATAAATGTATGTCGTTTTACAGCTCTCTATCCGTTCCCGAACAGTTACCTATAATAGTGTGACTATAGCAAGAATAAGGGTTTTTAGCAAAAAA